>NZ_CAIP01000393.1 GCF_000297435.1 Microcystis sp. T1-4
GAATCGCATTTATTATGACTTACGCAATGTCGGACAAATCGCCCGCAATCGCGCTTTAAATTTTGCAGCTACTAACGCTTTTCAAGCCGTACAAACCTTCTCCCAAGCAGTGGCGATGGGAATGGAATTACACAGTATTGAAGTGGAAAAAAGCCCCTTCTGTCGCTACGGAAGTGAATGCTGGGATGTGAAATTAAAATTCTTCGATCCCGAAAATGGTCTGCGCGCTAAACGAGTTTTTCGCTTTACCATTGATGTTAGCGATCGCACTCCAGTAACCTTAGGAGAAGTGCGTTCTTGGGCTGTTTCTAAATAGCCTCAGTCTGCTAAGTACCTAAGCAAAAAATGATTAACCAATAAGGCCTAGGTTAACTTGTCAAAATTGTACCAAATGTACTTAGCAAAAATGTTGCTCAAATTCAATTATAAAGCGTTTCCTAAGCTAGTGAGGTACACCTATTTTTCTTCCCTTTTGCCTTTTGCCTAAAACCCATAACTTTTGTACCTCAGCAGCCCGAAAAACGCTATAATTAACTTCTTATTCAAAATTTTAGTTAATTATGCGTTACAAACTTTTAGGTAATAGTGGTCTGCGGGTTTCCGAACTATGTCTAGGGACGATGACATTCGGGCAAGATTGGGGTTGGGGGTCGGATAAAGAGGAAAGTCGGGCGGTTTTTCAGGCTTTTGCGGAAGCGGGGGGCAATTTTCTCGATACGGCCAATATCTACACAAACGGAACCAGTGAAACATTAGTGGGGGAATTTGTCAAGGGCGATCGAGAAAAATGGGTAATCGCCACGAAATATTCTCTCAACACGCGCCCCGGCGATGTCAATGCTTGCGGAAATCATCGAAAAAACCTCTTTCAAGCGGTAGAAGCTAGTTTAAAGCGTTTAGGCACTGATTACATCGATTTACTCTGGCTTCATATTTGGGACTCTCTCACTCCTATCGAGGAAGTGATGCGCGCTTTCGATGATTTGGTCAGGATGGGAAAAGTCCTTTATATTGGCATTTCTGACAGTCCTGCTTGGATTGTCTCCCAAGGGAACACCCTGGCCACCCTACGGGGATGGACACCCTTTATCGGACTACAAATAGAATATTCTCTCAAGGAACGCACCCCCGAACGGGAATTATTGCCCATGGCCAAAGCATTAAATATCGGGGTGACAGCTTGGAGTCCCCTGGGAGGAGGAGTTTTAACGGGAAAATATAATCAACCCAACCCCGTCGATGGTCGTTTAAGCATGACCGACCAACCTTTTCAAATTCTCGATCGCGATCTGAAAATTGCCGAGACCGCCCTAGAGATTGCCAGAGAAATCGGCAAATCACCGGCACAGGTGGCGTTAAATTGGCTCAGAAATCGCCCTAACTCCGTAATTCCCATCATTGGCGCTCGAAAATTGTCCCAATTGCAGGATAATTTAGCCTGTGTGGACTTTAACCTGACTGGGGAACAGCTGCAACGACTCGATAATATCAGTGCCATTTCCCTCGGTTTTCCCCACGAACTTTTAGCCAGTCAATTTGTTTGCGATATCCTATTAGGAGGAGTAGCAGCACAATTGGATCGATGATGGAAGTCTTTGTTTATGGAACCCTGAAACCCAAGGAAAGTAACTATTCTGCCTACTGTGCAGGAAAAGTGATCAACTCTAAAACCGTCTACACAAGGGGGCATTTATACCATCTTACCGCCCTCGGTTATCCCGGACTGACCGAGGGCGAGGGCTGGGTGAAAGGAATTTTATTGACTTTTAACGCAGATTATGATCTGGGGCTTTTGGATGGGTTGGAAGATTATCAACCCGGCAGAGATCCAGAAGAAAACGAGTATCAGCGTCGCAGAATCCCTATTTATAATCTAGAGCGAGAATTAATCGGCGAAGCTTGGGGATACATGATGACACCGGCAAAAATAGCTGTTCATGGCGGTGTTTGGCTGCCTTCCGGTTGGTGGACCAGTAGCGATCGAGAATAGGGATGAGGGGGCCGATTCTGTTAAGATATACAAATTAAAAGCTTAATCGTGAAAAAATTATGTATCTACTCCTAGAAGTGGCCAGTGGCAAATTCCCCGTTTATTTTGTGGCCGTTTATGTGGTCGGTTTTCTGGCTGCTGTCACCATCGGTTCGATCGCTTGGTACAATTCTAAACGCCCGGTCGGTTGGGAAGATGCCCAAAGACCTGATATTATCCCTGAAGTGAAGACCGGGATAGATTCTGATTCTCAATCCTAGAAAAAGGCAGTGATCAGTTATTTTAACCGTCAGCTTTTTTCTCCCTTCTCAGCAATCAGGTTAGTCGCGGGGGCTAAAGACCTTACTAGGCGGTTATTTCAGGCATTTGGCTCCTTATTTGATGCCTAAACGTTTCGCACCTATGAGAAACGCTCTCAATCAACCAAGATCGATCGCAAATCGCTATGATAGAATATTGGGTCTTTAATTTCCGTCCCCTCCTCCTCTTATGAAACTGCCTGTTGTCGCTATCATCGCTAGGATATTTAGTTGACAAGAGGCTCCGAATACGATAGTATTCAACCATGAAACAACAAATTATCGACTTATTTTCTGGTGCGGGCGGATTGACCACGGGATTTCATTTAGCCGGGTTTGAATCTATCTGTGCAATTGATGTAAATGCGAAAGCATTAGCAACCTATCAACATAATTATCCTAAAACACGCACTTTTCAGGAAGACATCCGCAAAGTTAATCCATCAGAACTGCGCTTATACTTAGGTTTACAAAGAGAAGAATTAACCGCCCTTATCGGGGGTCCACCCTGTCAAGGATTTTCACGAAATATCCCGGCTGGGTATCGCTATCTTAATGATTCTCGCAATCATTTATATAAGTCTTTCTTAGGATTTGTTCAAGAGTTTCGTCCTCTTCATGTAGTCATGGAAAATGTTCCTGAAATTTTGAAAGCTTATGGCGGTATCATCAGAGATGAAATTGTAGCACATTTAGAATCTTGGGGTTATCAAGTAGTTACTACTTCCCTAAACGCCGCTTATTATGGAGTGCCACAAACTCGCTCAAGAGCCTTTTTTTTAGCTAGTCTAGAGCGTTTACCATCCCTTCCCCAAGCAACTCATTCTGGTGATATCAGAAGTGATTATAAAGCTGTAAAATCTTGGACACAGCTTACTGTACTAGAACCAAATATTGCCCCAGTTACTACTGTTAAAGATGCCATTAGTGATTTACCTACTTTAGAAGCAGGACAAGCTTATGATCACGAAATTTATACTAGGGAACCCGAGACCATATATCAACAGAAGATGCGTGAGCAAAGTCAAAAAATTGTTAATCATATTGCCCGTGCTTTAACACCAATTCAAATGTCAAGAGTGCAAATTCTGGCGGAAGGACAAGATGCGAGAGATTTACCTGCTGAATTAGCACCGAAAAAACACTATAGCGGGGCCTATGGTCGACTTTCTTGGGATAAACCAGCAAGAACAATTACAAGGTGGTTTTTTCATCCCGGTTCTGGCAGATTTTTTCATCCGACCCAGAATCGGACAATCACAATTCGTGAAGCAGCAAGATTACATTCTTATCCCGATCATTTTCACTTTTTAGGGACTTATACTGATATGGCCTCTCAAATTGGAGAATCTGTGCCACCACTGTTAGGCAAAGTGGTAGCAGACTCTATGGGACAAAATCTTGAGTATTAGTTTGGGTTTGTAGCGCTGCAAAAATTGTCTCCACATATCGATCTATTGTCAGACGAGTTCTCTCAATTCTCAGACGAATAGCGGCAGCGGGGATTGTTCTGCTTCTAAACAACTGTTTCTGATTTTTGTACCAAACTAACTGAGTTTTGCCAGCGATGCTTCCCTGTAAACCTGCCCCTACTCCCCCAGTTTTTTTATCTATTGCCCATGCCCAAGAAAAAACATTAGGATCAAGAGGATTAAGGGGGTATTCACAGTAAACATATTCATTGCCCTCTCGGTTTTTTAGCAATATTCCCTCATAGCTGTTGATGACATTTTGAGCAGTTTGACTGGAGCGAATCTTCTCGTTCCAGTGTTGAATAATAGCGGTTCCCAGTTGTGCGGGGGAAGATTGCAGATTCAAAGAGGGAACCCCAAGTTGAATGGCTTTTTTGATAATATCTGCTCGTTGAATTACGAACAAAAAGGTATTATCTGTAGTTAAACTATTCAGTTGTAGAGATTTTAGCGACCAACCACTGGCAGTTTTACTGTCCACTGCATCGTAGAGTAGTTTGCTTCTGCCTAGGGCAGGATCGGATAAAGGAATATTCTTGATATAATGGAAAATTGCTTCCCAGCTATAATCCTCGATCGAGCCAATCAATGGTGAGGCAATTGCGGCTAGAATGTCCTGCTTTAGTCTTTTAGTCTCGTCGTTCGTTAACACTTAGGGATTCCTCTACGGAATACAAAAATTCACTCATCCTCAGACCTAAAGCATTAGTAATATGACTAAGCACTCTCACCGATGGACTTTTTAATCCTCGCTCTAGTTGACTGATGTAAGTTCTATGCAGACCTGTTACTTCCGCCAAATACTCTTGCGACCACCCTTTTTCTTGGCGATAACGCTGTAGCTCTCGTCCTAAAATTTGCTCTAGTTGACCAGATTGCATAAGCTGAATTCTAGTCTTTTGTATACCAAAGTTCTACAGACTAAAGTATTCAATGTCTCGGTGCCGAACAGAAACAGATAAATCAACCAAGGTCGATCGCA
This sequence comes from Microcystis sp. T1-4, assembly GCF_000297435.1. Lineage (GTDB taxonomy): Bacteria > Cyanobacteriota > Cyanobacteriia > Cyanobacteriales > Microcystaceae > Microcystis. The sequence goes on from NZ_CAIP01000393.1 coordinate 4,744, forward strand.
AATCGCTATGATAGAATATTGGGTCTTTAATTTCCGTCCCCTCCCCCTCTTATGAAACTGCCTGTCGTCGCTATTATCGGTCGTCCCAATGTGGGCAAATCCACCCTCGTCAATCGTATCGCTGGAGATCAACAGGCGATCGTTTTCGATCAACCCGGGATTACCAGAGATCGCACCTATCAACCAGCTTTCTGGTGCGATCGAGATTTTCAAATTGTCGATACAGGGGGGCTAGTTTTTAACGATGACAGTGAATTTCTCCCGTTAATCCGCGAACAGGCTTTAATCGCCCTAGCAGAGGCAAGTGTGGCGATTTTTGTCGTCGATGGCCAGGCAGGAATTACCGCCGGCGATCGAGAAATTGCCGCTTGGTTACGACAGCAAAATGTGCCGATACTTTTGGCCGTCAATAAATGTGAATCGGTGGAACAGGGTATCCTGCAAGCGACGGAATTCTGGGAATTGGCCATCGGTGAACCCTTCCCCATCTCGGCCATTCACGGTTCTGGTACGGGAGAACTACTTGATGCCCTGATTAAATATTTGCCACCCGGGGCGGAAATTCCCGAAAATGAAGAGATTAAAGTGGCAATTATCGGTCGTCCTAACGTGGGTAAATCCAGTCTCCTCAATGCTTTAACCGGACAACAACGGGCGATCGTCAGTCCGATTTCGGGAACCACCAGAGACTCGATCGATACTTTAATTGAACGAGAAGGACAGGTGTATCGGTTAATTGACACCGCCGGCATTCGCCGTAAGAAGAATGTGGACTATGGAGCCGAATTTTTCAGTATTAACCGTGCTTTTAAGGCAATTCGCCGGTCTGACGTGGTGCTATTCGTCATCGATGTGCTAGATGGTGTCACCGAACAGGATTTAAAATTGGCGGGACGAATCATTGAAGAAGGGCGCGCGGTGGTGCTAGTAGTCAATAAATGGGATGCGGTGGAGAAAGACACCTACACCATCAATACTTATACCAAAATACTCCAAGATCGACTGTATTTCATGGATTGGGCAGAAATGATCTTTGTCAGCGCCATGACGGGGCAAAGAGTCACCAAAATCCTCGAATTAGTCGATATTGCCGCCGAATCTCACCGTCGTCGCGTCAGTACCTCGGTAATCAACGATGTGATCGAAGATGCGGTTAAATGGCACAATCCCCCCACCACCAGGGGCGGAAAACAGGGGAAACTATACTATGGCACGCAAGTATCGAGTCAACCCCCCACGATCGCCCTTTTCGTTAACGATCCCCAGCGCTTTAATGATAACTATCGCCGTTACATCGAAGGGCAATTCCGGCAACAGTTAGGCTTTAAAGGAACCCCGATCCGCTTAATCTGGCGCGGCAAACCGGCGCGAGAAGTGGAAAAAACGGTTAATAGAGCCACCAAGGTCTAATTTATGGATTTATTGCGAAGTTTGCCCATCGGTCTTTATCTCGATCAACCGATTACCCGACTACATCAACTGGATGCGCGGGTAAAATTTATCTGGTTAATGGCTTTTTTAGCAGCACCCTTATTGGCTAATCCTTGGTGGCGTTTAGCTTTGGTGGGATTGTTAATATTTTTAACCCTGCTGGCACCTATTCCCCCCCGCGTCTGGCGGCAACAGATGGGCTGGCTGATATTTTTGGCGATTATCGTCTTTCTGATTACTGCTATCACTCCCGATGGTTTAGCGGTGAGTATTCAGCCGCGTTTACCAGAGGAAGGGCTGAATTTACCGCCAGCAAGTGATTATCAGTATGTTTTATGGGATAGAGGTCGTTTATTTGTTACCCGGCGTTCTTTGGAATTAGCAGTGAGAATTAGTACCTTAGTTTTTACTTTAATTTATAGCACTAATCTCTTTTTGTTGACGACGGCCCCGGAAGAAATTACCGAAGGTTTAGAGAATTTAATGAGTCCTTTACGGCGATTTAATGTGCCGGTGACGGAAATTTCTCTGACTCTGACCCTGTCTTTGCGCTTTATTCCTCTGGTTTTAGAAGAAGTGCAAAATCTAGCCAGGGCAGTGCGAACTAGGGCGATCGATTGGCAAAAATTAGGGATTAAAAGAAGTTTAAACCTCTGGTTAACAGTAGTGGAAAAATTACTAGATAATTTGCTTTTGCGCGCTGAACAAATAGCGATCGCTATGGAGGTTCGCGGTTTTACCAGTCCCAATCAGCATCAAGTACGCTGGCACCAATTACAGTTAAGATCGGCTGATTTTATCGCTTTATTTTTGTTAATTCCCTTTTGGGCAGCCCGATTAGTTTGGGGTGGTTTATAGCCGTGATCGGTGATCAGTTATCAGAGGCGAGTTTTCAGGATCGAAAACAATTGACAAAAATCACCGAATGCCTTTCTCTATAGTGGTTTCATCCCTGATCACCCCGTCCATTGATAACAAGAACCCAAGAGCCTCACTCCTCATTTCCCCACCTCCCCACTTCCGTTCGGACCTCGGCGTGAGACTTCGGACGTTCGGCGAGACTTCGGACGTTCGGCGAGCTCAGTCGAGCCGCGTGAGCTTTTGTCGAACGCTCGCTCGAACGCTGATCTCACGGCCGAAGCCCACTCGCTAATTTCCTACTAAAGATAGATATTTAAACACATCAAAAGTATTACTTATAAAAGTAAGTTACAGCGTTTCTGATCATAGATGAAGTATGACACAATTTAGCATTTGGCAAAGCCCATCTCATTTTTGTAAATCCACTAAGTTGCGATTTTTCAAGGGAGACTCACTGCCAAAATTGGGCGTTAACTGCGATTTTATCACTTAATCCCAGCTTTTGGCCAGTTATAGACCCCAAACTATCCGTCGGGGGACTAAGCTCCCGAACGCCAGATCAGAGGAATTGTCTTATTTTTTCCGTGAGATACCTACAAGCATTTGTTAATGTATTTGTAGCAACTCATCTAAGAGTCACCGATCATTACTAATGATCTATATTTATCATTCCTAATTGTCTATACTTCTGCCAATGTGAGATGCAGCCATTTGGCATCATCTCCAGGGGACTAGCTCCTGTTCTGGTGTTGCCTAAAACTGGAGACTTCGTACCTCACTATTAAGATAACTGCCATAGCCATAACAACTAACAACTTAAAAACTATGTTCGATCCAGATATTCCCGATAGTGCCTATTTACCCCTGATTTCCCTCCTCGACTTGAGAACGTACCTGAGATTCATAAATCTCATTACCACGTCGAGCAAACTCTTCTTTGCTGTAGCGGGTTTGACGGACTGTCATGATTGTAAATTTTCCTCGATCATTGCCTTATCTGGCATGATAACTGACCAGAAACTGCGCTGAATAGATTGCTTTGATTAAAACAAAATAAGGTGCGTTACATTTCATTAACGCACCCTACAAGATCGGCGTACTGCTACGCAGTGCCTTCGGCATCGCACTGTATCGACTTGCAACCGATAACCGCGCAACAGGCTCATTCCAATCAATGGCTCTGTCTCTGCCGCGTTAATCTCGATTTCTCAATACTGCCCACCCCAAATCACCATGCCATCATAGCTATCAAATAAGACTTCGCTACCATCGCCCAAGGTTGCCCGATCGCGGTAACTCGAAGACAGTTCAAGTTCTCTAATAGTAGCAATCGGGAGACTCAAGACCCCTACCCCTGTAAACCCTGTATCGATCACAGCAGTAATGGATTTAAGTTTGTCGCCGTTCCTCACAACCAAGGAAAGCATTAGACCTCTAGTAAAAATCAAAAATTGTTGTTAGGGTTAGGAGTCAGGAGTCAGGAGTCAGGAGTCAGGAGAATTAGGAATGAACAATAATCAATTAAATGGTCTATTTAAGGATTTTATGCAATTTAATCCTTATTCTTACCGTTTTTGAACCCTCAAAAATTAATTATGCAAGAGGTTTATTGCTTCGTAATTCTGATTGACGTAACCCTGCATCATCATAGAGCGTCTTTCAAACTCCGTGCGCCGAAACGATGAACGGCGCGATAGCCGATCCGAACAACCCAAGGCTGAGCATCAGGCAATCGTTCATAAAGTCGCCGAGTCGCAGTCATCGTATCGTCGGCAAGCTCAAACGCTCCAGTTTCGATGTCGATCGCCACAATTCTACCATGATTACCTTCCTCAATTTGGGGGCGCACCTGAGATTCATAAATCTCATCGCCACGTCGGGCAAACTCTTCTTTGCTGTAGCGGGGTTGTCGAACTGTCATAGATTTGACCTCTTTTCAACTATGCCCCTTCATTTTACCCTAAGCAATGGAGGTGTCTATCGTTGAGGTGGCGGAGGGGATTAAACTAGAAGTTGTTGGGTTTCCTTTTGTCAACCCAGCCTACATCTGACTTTAACTTGCATTAGGGAACGCGCCCTACAAGATTGCGATCGCACTACGGCGATGGCGATCTAACTTCAATTACTGCATACATATTTTAGGGACGAAGGAGACTCTGAACGCTGTTCCAAACATCTTGTTGATTGCCAAAACTAAATTTGACTTTGAGAGGAACTATATGAGCATCTTGACCAGAAGGTGATGCTAGA
>NZ_CAIP01000392.1 GCF_000297435.1 Microcystis sp. T1-4
CCGGCACTAATTCCATCTCGCCAGTACTCCAATGAAGACGATGAACCCATTGTTTTCAATAGATTAAACCGTTGCGTTGTCGTTACAGCCAATACTACTATTGACTAGCTTAGTTGGGGAAAAAATCTCAATGACCATCAATGGTTGACCTAAGAAAATATTTCAGTCTCTTCGTCGGTAAATAACCTATTAGAGACTGAAAAATCTTAGTCATTCCATTCCCCTTTGGGTGGGACGGGAGGATTGCGGAGAAGATGGCGGGTTAAGTCCTTATCTGGTTCCCTCTCTCCTCTTAGCCACTGTTTAATCGCCGTTTCGATAATGCGACTAGGATCGTTAGTCAGGTGTTTAATCTGTTCCAACACTTCCGAGTCAATGTGAATAGCGATTTCAACTTTCTCCGCCGTGCGCTGAGTCGGTGTAGCATTGTCGTTCATAAGCTCTATCAAGGATTGCTATCTATCATTCTACCCGTCAGTCGAGGATTCTTATCCAAGAGTTTATCTATAGTAATGGGATTTGGACAAATCATAGAGCTTTTCCTGAGCCATTGCCCTTTCCCTGATTTTGTCACCATAATCAAGCCTACCATAGTTTCCTGTGGATGCCGAGAGGGAAAGCCAAGGCCAAAACCCTGACTATACTTGCAGTTTAGCTTTTTTTACCTTTTACTTTTCACTTTTGCTCCAGCCTTAGAGACTTTACCTTTACAATGAGTGAAGGAATCTAAAATTTTATAAACCCCTGACTTTTGCCAGCAGTGAACCACGATGACTGACGTTCCCGTTTCTCGCATTCGCAATTTTTCCATCATCGCTCATATCGATCATGGTAAATCAACTCTCGCCGATCGCCTCCTGCAAATTACGGGAACCGTAGCCCAACGGGAGATGAAAGAACAATTTCTTGATAATATGGACTTGGAACGGGAACGAGGTATCACCATCAAGTTACAAGCGGCACGCATGGATTACACCGCTAAGGATGGTCAAAAATACGTTCTCAATCTGATTGATACCCCGGGCCATGTGGATTTTTCCTATGAGGTTTCTCGGTCTCTAGCGGCGTGCGAGGGAGCTTTATTAGTTGTGGATGCGTCCCAAGGCGTAGAAGCGCAAACTTTAGCCAATGTTTACCTAGCACTGGAAAATAACCTCGAAATTATCCCAGTTTTAAATAAAATCGACCTACCCAGTGCCGAACCAGAACGGGTCGCGGCGGAAATCGAGGAAGTGGTGGGTTTAGACTGTAGTGAGGCGATTCGGGCCTCGGCTAAGGCTGGGATCGGTATTAATGATATTCTAGAGTCGATCGTCCAATTAGTTCCCCCTCCCCAAGATACCCTCGAAGAACCCTTCCGAGCTTTAATTTTTGATAGTTATTACGACGCTTATCGAGGGGTAATTGTCTATTTCCGCGTCATGGATGGTCGGGTGAAAAAGGGCGATAAAATTCGTTTTATGGCTTCTGGTAAAGAATTTGTGATCGATGAATTGGGAATTTTATCACCGCAACAGGTACAGGTAAATGAACTTCACGCGGGAGAAGTGGGTTATCTGGCAGCCGCGATTAAAACCGTCGCTGATGCCCGGGTGGGTGATACGATTACTCTAACCGCTAAACCGGCACAAGAGCCTTTACCCGGTTATACAGAAGCAAAACCGATGGTTTTCTGCGGATTATTCCCCACGGATGCTGATCAGTATGCCGATCTCAAAGATGCCCTGGAAAAGTTAAAATTAAACGATGCAGCCCTATCCTACGAACCGGAAACTTCTAGCGCCATGGGTTTTGGTTTCCGTTGCGGTTTCTTGGGACTGCTACACATGGAAATTGTGCAGGAAAGACTAGAAAGGGAATATAACTTAGATTTAATTACCACTGCTCCCTCGGTAGTTTATCAGGTCACTACCACCGATGGCGAAATTGTCGAAGTGGATAATCCCAGTTTGTTACCTTCCCCACAAAAACGGGAAAAAATTGAGGAACCTTATATCCAAGTGGAAATGATTACTCCGGAAACCTATGTAGGCGCTTTGATGGAATTATGTCAAAGTCGTCGGGGAGTTTTCAAGGATATGCGTTATTTTACTAAAACCCGCACCGCTTTGATTTATGAGTTACCTTTAGCGGAAGTGGTGACAGACTTTTTTGATCAATTAAAATCTCGATCGCGCGGTTACGCTAGTATGGAATATCAATTAATTGGCTATCGGGAAAATGAGCTAGTTAAATTAGATATTATGGTCAATGGTGATCCCGTTGATGCTTTAGCGATGATCGTTCACCGGGATAAAGCTTATTATGTTGGTCGTGCGTTAACCGAAAAGTTAAAAGAATTGATTCCCCGGCATCAATTTAAGGTTCCCATTCAGGCCGCTATTGGTTCTAAAATTATCGCTAGTGAACATATTCCCGCTTTAAGAAAGGATGTCTTAGCTAAGTGTTATGGTGGTGATATTAGCCGCAAGAAAAAGCTGTTAGACAAGCAAGCAAAAGGGAAGAAACGGATGAAAGCGATCGGAACTGTTGATGTCCCGCAAGAGGCATTTATGGCAGTCCTAAAACTCGATCCTCAGTAAAATCTTGGGGTGAGTCAATCCTCACCCTTTTTAGTTTTGGCAGAGGGAAAGAAATTATTATGAAACTTTTGAAATTATCCTATCAAGATTTATCCTCTGGATTAAGTATAGATTCTTGCGAGGTTTTTCCAGATTTGAATTTATTAGTTGGTATCTCAGGTGCAGGAAAAACCTCGATTTTAAAGGCTATTAGTAATTTAAAAAGAATCGCTAACGGTGAGTCTATAAATGGAGTAAAATGGGATGTAGAACTTTTAACCAATGATCATGTTCGTTATCATTGGTTGGGTGAATTTGAGGTTAGAAAAGCTCGTTCTCTCATCAAGATTGAAGAAGATGAAGTCAATAGTAATGACGGCGAAAATAAGGTTAGTATAATTAGGGAAACTCTTTTAAAAGATCAAGAGGTTTTGATCGCAAGAAATCAAGAGGTAATTGAGTTTAAACATTCAAAGACACCAAAACTACCATCTTATTTAAGCTGTATAGAGCTTTTCAATCAAGAAGAAGATGTTTTCCCTGTTCGACAGGAATTTAACAAAATGGTTTTCAATCCACTTAAGTTTAATATCTCATCTTCAACATTGGATAAAATCCTTAGAGACTACGAATATACCTCTCTCTCTGAATTACAATCGAGTCAACTTCCTATTTCCGACAAACTACTGATCACTTATAAAAAATATCCCGATACGTTCGAGATAATAAAGAGAAAGTTTTTAGATATTTTCCCTCAAGTTGAAGATTTAAAAATAGAATTTTTAGAACCATTCAAACTAGGTGATATTGGTATGCTTGTTTCATTAACTCCAATTTTTTTACTTGAAGACTTACCTCGCATACAAATAAAAGAAAAAAACTCTCATGTCTGGATTGTAGAACCAAATATCTCCTCTGGAATGATAAAAAGCCTGATGTTCTTAGCAACGATCAAATTATCTCCTGATGGCAGTGTTATATTAATCGATGAATTTGAAAATAGTTTGGGGGTTAACTGTTTGGACACTTTAACAGAAGATTTATTAGTTAATTATCGAGATTTACAGTTTATTATTACCAGTCATCATCCCTATATAATTAATAATATCAGTCCTGCCTATTGGAAAATAGTCACTCGTAAAGGAGGAGTAATTCAGGTACACAATGCGGCTGATTTTCATATTTCTAAAACTCGACAAAAAGCCTTTATTGATCTTATCAATGTCCTAGAAGAATTTCCCCAAGGAATTAGTTAATCGATGAATATTTATTTTTTAGTTGAAGGAAGAAGTACCGAAAAAAAGCTTTATACTGCCTGGTTAACTTATCTTATTCCCGAATTTAAGCGAGTTGATTTTTACGATCAAGTCAATCACAACAATTACTTTCTGATTAGTGGTAATGGCTACCCCTCGATACTTGATGAGGGAATTCCTAACGCCATCGATAAAATTCAAGAAGTATCCAAATATAACTATCTAGTCATCTGTCTCGATGCTGATGAGGATACTGTCGAAGAAAGAGAACAATATGTTAATGACTTTATCACCAAAAATATTACTATCCCCGCACAACTTGAAATCGTGATCATTATTCAAAATCGCTGTTTTGAAACATGGCTATTAGGCAATCGCACAATATTTAATCCTAAACAACCTTTACAGGGACTTTTAGCTGATTATGTTCAACACTATGATGTTTACGAAAATGATCCCGAACTAATGGGTAGATTTAATTGCAGAAATCATGCCGATTTTCATTTTGCTTATCTAAAGTCTATTTTTGAAGCTAAAAAGTTGTCTTATTCTAAAAAATTCCCTGGGGTAGCTCAAGAACAATACTATCTTAATCAATTAAAAAAGCGTATCGATAAAACTGAACACTTAAAAACCTTTCAGAAATTTATTAATTTTTGTGATAATATTCGTCAAAATTTTAGATAAATTGATCTGTGGTGCTTCTGCCAAGGATGAAATATAAGCTGATCTGGCATCGTCTCCTGACTAATAGCTGATTGAGAATACAAGACTATGACAAGGCTTTTGTCCTATAAATTTCTAGGTCGGCAGATTTTTGTAGTATTGTAGTATAATGGTAACTCCAGAAAAACAATCATAAAAGTGCCGTCAGTCTCTTCAGTTAGCAGTTACCAGATAGAAGTTAAAAATTGGCAATTTACTTGATGTTATGGCTTCCTTCCGCGATATTCTCAGTTACTATCGCAATTATCAAAAAGCCGCCTTTTTGAGCATTGCTGCCTCCAGTGTCTTTGAAATTATCGATCTGATGGTTCCCTACGCTGTCGGACAGATTCTTAATGTTCTTTCCGATCAACCTTTAGATGGATTCGTGCAATCTTTAGTTGATCGCACCATGATTTTAACTCCCTTTGCCTCAGAAAAGTGGGTTAGTTTGGCGGTATTATTAGGCTTAATTTTCCTAACCACAGTAATTAAAGCACCAATTCAGCCTTGGCTGAGTGTATGGTTTCACTGGGAAATATCCTTAAGAGCGCGACGAGATCATCTCAGAAAAATTATTGCCAAAATTCTCACCTTACCCCTATCTTTTTACGATGAAAATAATCCAGGACGCATCGCTAACCGGATTGCCAAAGGGATAGAAAGTTATACTTGGACTTATCCCGAAGTGGCGGGAATGATGATCCCAAAATTGTTTAGAGTTTTTGGTATCTTTATTGTTATTTGGGTAATTCAATGGCAAATCGCCCTCGCTTTTGTCATTTCTTTTGTATTAATTCTAGTTTTTATTGTCAGAGATTTAAAAGATTTAATGCAAAAAGAAAGAACTCTTGATCGGCACATCGAAAATACTCAAAGTCGCAATTCTGAGATTATTACTAATATCAAAACTGTCAAAGCTTTTGCCACGGAAGGACAGGAGTTATATCGTCAAAAACAGCGTTTAGAGAGAGAATTTACCTACGTTATCCATCGCATTCATAAGGGTTATGTGGACTTAATTACTTGGGAAAAAACCCTTGTACAAGCTAGTTTATTTGGAGTATTTTTCTTTACTCTTCTAGCCACCGTTCAACAGAAAATCTCGATCGGGCATTTTATCACCACCTATACCCTAGCTAGTATGGCCTATGCGGAATTAGATCCCCTATCCCAAATGGCAGAAACTTTCGCTCGTCGCTATGCTTCTATGGCCCGTTTACAGGAATTTATCAACTTACCCAGTGGCACTGATGCAGGTAGTCTTTTAGCCGATCATGCTCAAGATAATCCCTATCATTTTACGGGGAAATTAGAATTAAGAAATCTTAACTTTGGCTATAGTCCAGAAAGAACTATTCTCAAGGATATTAATCTGCTGATTGAACCCTATCAAACCGTGGCATTAGTAGGAAGATCGGGTTCAGGAAAATCCACTTTAGTTAAGTTACTTTTCCGCTATTTTGAACCGAATCAAGGGCAAATTATGATGGATGGCGAGGATATTCGTCGCTTAGATGTCACTTGGTATCGGCGACGGTTAGCGATTGTCCATCAAGAAGTAGATGTGTTTAATGGTACGGTATTAGAAAATCTCACCTACGGTAATCCTAATATTAGCTTCGAGAAGGTAGCAGAAGCCTGTAAAATTGCCCGCGTCGATGAATTTATTCATGAATTACCTAATGGTTATTCCACTATTGTAGGGGAAAGGGGCGTGCGTCTTTCGGGGGGACAAAGACAGCGTTTAGGAATTGCTAGGGCCTTAATTGTCGATCCGGATGTGTTAGTTTTTGATGAGGCTACTTCTAGCTTAGATTATGAGTCAGAAAGAGCCATTCAACTAGCCATGAAATCCATTTTAGGCACTCGCACCACGATTATTATCGCCCACCGTCTCAGTACCGTTCGAGAAGCGGATCAAATTGTCGTCTTGGATAATGGTCGCATTGTCGAGATCGGTAGCCATGACCAATTATTAAATCAGCAGGGAATCTATCAGCGTCTCCACTCTTTACAAGAAAGCGGTGAACTGGTTTAGTCTTAAAATAGTCTCCGATAGCGGACCGAGAAAATATATCTAATGGGAGTTGATACTATGTCTAACGAAACCGTTACCTATTCCCTAGAAGCTGTTTTGACTAGGATTGAGGGGAAAATTGACAGCTTCCAAAAAGATGTTAACCAAAAATTTGACACCTTCCAAAAAGATGTTGACCAAAAATTTGACAAAATCGACGAACGGTTAAATAAGCTAGAGGTAGGACAGGCAAAGTTAACCGAAAAGGTTGAGGGAATCGATAATCGCTTACAATCAGTGGAAGGAACCCAAAAAAATCAGGTTTGGACATTAATTATTCTTTTGGCAAGTGCGATCGCTACAGCTGGTTGGAAAGTATTTTTTTCGGGTAATCCCTAGAATTAATAGTAGCAACCTCACCCCCCCTTATCCTGATCGGCATGGGTTCAATCATCAAGTTTAACCCTCTGCTAACCAGCGCACGGCATCCTTAGCGTGGTAGGTTAAGATAATATCGGCACCGGCCCGTTTAAAGCTGGTTAAAGTCTCTAAAGTCACCCGTTTTTCGTCAATCCAGCCATTTAACGCCGCCGCTTTAATCATTGAATATTCCCCCGATACATTATAGGCAGCCACGGGTAAATTAGTCATTTCCTTGATTCTCCAGATAATATCCAGGTAAGACAGGGCAGGTTTTACCATTAACATATCTGCTCCCTCTAATACGTCTAATTCCACCTCTTTTAAGGCTTCTCTGGCATTACCCGGATCCATTTGGTAGGTTCTGCGATCGCCGAATTGGGGCGTAGAATCAGCCGCATCCCGAAACGGACCATAATAGGCAGAGGCATATTTAGCGGTATAGGAAAGAATTGGTGTATCACTATAACCAGCCTCATCCAATCCTTGACGAATTGCCTGGACAAAACCATCCATCATTCCCGACGGTGCAATGATATCCACTCCCGCTTTTACCTGAGAAACGGCGGTTTTTTGCAATAATTCCAGAGTAGGATCGTTTAACACCCTGCCGGTTAAATCTCCCGTTTGCAGATAACCACAATGACCATGGTTGGTATATTCACACAAACAAGTATCGGCGACAATGAGTAGATCGGGAACTGCCTCTTTAATTGCTGTGGCTGCTTTTTGCACAATACCATGATCGTGCCATGCTCCCGTCGCCTCTGTGTCTTTACTTTCTGGCAGCCCGAATAAAATAATCGCTGGAATTCCTAAATCCCGCACTTCCTTGGCTTCGTCAACAATTTTATCGATTGATAATTGATACACCCCCGGCATCGATTTGACTTCTAAGGCAATACCTTCCCCCGTCGTGGCGAAAAGAGGATAGATAAAGTCATTGGCTGTCAAGACGGTTTCACTCACCAGACGGCGCATTTGAGGGGTTTGACGCAGACGACGGGGGCGATGAATAGGAAACATAGTTTTTTGTGATTAAATCGGGAATCTGGTCTCGATTCTTTAGTTTAAATCTTTGCTGAGGATGAACACAAATCAATTCAGCCAGCTGCTGGCTGCCGGCAGCTATAGGCAATATTTAGTTATTTTGAGCTTAATCAAACTATTTAGGTCAAAAATGACCTGATGAGGCTCTATCGTCGTTTTGAGGGCGAAAAACCAGCAATTTGACTAAAATTTAATCTTTATAGCGATCAATTTTGCTGTCGCCACCACCGCATCTATTTACAAAACTTTACCTCATCAGTTATCAGTTACCAGTTATCAGTTATCAGTTATCAGATGTGAGTTTTCAGTTCACTGATGGCTCTCTTGGATATTGGCTGAAAAATGTTCATGGTGTTACATTAGCGGCGCAAGCGTTCACTGATTACTGATTACTGTTCACTGTTCACTGACTCCCAAAACCCATCTCCATTTGGGAGAAGGATCGTTTATTCTAGTAGGTAAGAGCGATCAATTCAGGATTTTTGCGATGGCCAACTTAGGTGATTTAGTCAAAAAAGCAGTTTATTTGGGTGTAGGCATTGCTACTTATGCCGCCGAAAAAGCTGAAGTAAATTTACAAGAATTAAGAAATCAAGCCCAAAAATTAGCCGATGAAATGATTTCTCGCGGCGAAATAAACGCGGAAGAAGCGAGGAAATACGTTGATGAGTTGGTGAAACAGGCACAACAGCAAACGGTAGCAGCTAACGAATCTAATATTCCCCATGAACCCCGACGGATAGAAATCATTGAAGATGAGGAGGACACCAAAGCAGCCGATCCAAAAGTAGATGAATTGCGGCAACAGGTGGAACGTCTTCAGGAGGAATTACGGAAACTGCAACGGGATTAAAACCTAGATTTTAGCGACAAATAATTAATTATTACCAGACAAGGGATGCAAGTATAAACATGGACGATTGGCAGAAAGATTTTTGGGAAGTTATCGAAACTGTGGCACTGGGAATTGAAACTTTTTTCCAAGAAGTAGCCCAAACTATCGAAGAAATTAATGAGGAGATTATCATCGATCTGGAACAGTTTATTCAAGAGGTTTTACCCCAGGAATTAGAAGAATTTTTTAACCTCGATGAATACCCCTTTTCGGGATTAGATGAACCCTCGGATTTTATCCTCACTCCTAAGGTTAACCCCGATCCTAACACCCATCCTGCTTGTATCGGTTGCCGTAATTATCACGGTTATATCTACGGAGGCAATCTTCTCGTCTGCGGTTTCCATCCCTACGGTTGGGATAGTGATAGTTGTCCCGATTGGCAAGCAGAGGATTAATTATTTTTCTATAAAATCAGGTAGGGTTATTATCCCTACCCATAGCTTTTATCTCAAAGCAATTACCCGTCATTTTTAGTTAAGAATTACCCTTGGGAGCATGGTAAGGTTCAGAATCAAAAGGCTGCATCCCCACATCGGGATATTCATCATTGTTGGGGCTAAAAATGCGAGCGAAAGCCTCTGTTAGGTACTGGACAAAATTGTGTAATGTATCCTTGATATTCATTGCTTTTCTCTCCGACTCTCGACAACAATCTCTGTTCAACTTCGGGTAAGGTTGATTCACCCCTCCATCCCCATTATCTGGCCAGAATCTCATCAATTGCTGACTTTTGAGATAATTCTTGAATAATCTTCATAAGACTTTATATTTTTTATGGTTTATCTAAACTTTTATAATAATTCTTGTCTTTTTGTCAAGGAAAAATTATTCAATTAAATCGCTGATTTGTTGATCATCTAAGCATAAATATCCATTGACAAAAACTTTTAATTGAGCATTATCTATCTCCTCATCCAAAAAAGGCTCGATGGCTTTCTGACGCAGTTATTTAATTTTGTTGAGGTTTAATCCCAACTTTTCGATAGTATTAATTGCTTTTTGATCATCTTCTTGTACGGGTTTAATTGTGCCATCATAGTTAAAAGCAAAGTGAGACTCACAATCGGGATTAAGTGGAGAGATTAAGAGATTTTCATCAAACCAGTTATCTTTTAGATTACCACAGTGCCGAGGTTCACCAGACTTAAGATTTGCCTGACAGGAACATAGCAAATTGGCATAATCTAGGGGATCAACAGTGGGATAACTTTAAGGTTTAAAATGTTCTATATGGCATTTACCATCAATCAATCGATTTTCACAATAACAACATATTTCTCCCTGTTCTGTCATCAACGCTTTAATTAGTATTTCTTTTGGTTTTCCCGCTAAATTTCTAAAGTCGGGCTGCCAATCTGAGTTAGCTTGCTCTTTCCAATTCTTAAACTCCGGTGGTTCTTGTCTTTTCCTAATATACTTCATTTTCCGATAATTTCCTTGCGTCGAATAATAACTTCAGCTTTAATTAATTCTGGATCATTTTGAATTTTAGCTCTGAGATCATTGATATTATTTTTAGCTGCCTCTAATTGATTTTGAGATATTTGTTCATAGATATCTTTCAAAGCTTCAGCGATTTCCTTGGGACGAGTTGTCTCTAATCCCATCAAATCTTCTAAAATTCGATCAACATTTTTGCCGTAGGACTCCTGCACGGGATGAATTTTTATTCCCATTTCTGTTTGTTCCATGAAGTGTAAACTTTCTGGTTGAACATGAGTGATAATATTAGGAGAATGGGTGGAAATAAAAAATTGACAGTTAGGAAAAACTTCTAGTAATTTAGGTACTACAAATCTTTGCCATTGAGGATGTAAATGTAAATCAATTTCGTCAATGATAATAACACCATTACCCGTTAAGGGATAAGGATTTTGAGGATTAGCAATCGCCATTCTTCGAGCTAAATCTCCAAGCATAGCAATCAGACATTTTTCTCCATCAGAAAGTTGATTAACAGTAACTATTTTATTCTTTTTTGTTACTTCCATTCTCAAGGGATTACGACGGACGCTAAGATTACTAAAATCGGGTAGAAAACGTTCGATCGTTTCCCGAACCGCTTCCAATTGGGGATCAGGAAAACAAAAACCTTCTGGTTTAATTAGATAATCCTGATATTTTCTATTTTCATTTTCTAAATCTTCGCGCTCGCGAAACCATTCAAAAAAAGTGCGAAAATCTGATCCACTGGTTAAAGCATTTTCGTAGGCACTTAGAGATTCAAATTGATGTTTTGTTTTAATTTTTAAGGGTATATCCAGCACTGCTCGATTAACAGAATAATAAACAAATAAAGGTAAGTTAATTTGTCCTTGATGATCAGTAATTTGTCGTTGTATTTCTTGACTGTATTCATTTAATTGGCTAAAATTACTCCGTTCCCCAGCGTGGATATATCCAGTCCTAGTTTTTACTATTTTCCAAGTAATCTCTTGACTATCTTCCGTCACCCCAGTGATTTCAATTATAGCCGTCCACTGACCATTATTAATCTCGGTTTCGTTAATCTCTGGAAGTCGTCCACTGGCATTAGTATTTTTTAGGCGATTAACTAACCATGAAAGCATAATAGCCAAACTGTCTAAAATGGTGGATTTTCCCGCACCATTAACTCCTATGAATACGTTGAGTTGCCGATGAAAGTCGATGTTTAAACTGACTGCACCTCGATAATTAATAAGCTTTATAGACTTAATTTTCATGGTTTTTGTATCGGCAAGAGCTGCTTGTATTTGAGATAATTGTTAGAGAATGACTCTCCAATAATTGCCAGTAAAACTTAGATAGGGTTAAGAGACAGTAGGACAAGGAATAGAAAAAAATATCGACCAAAGAAATAATATCTAG
Source organism: Microcystis sp. T1-4 (assembly GCF_000297435.1). Taxonomy (GTDB): domain Bacteria; phylum Cyanobacteriota; class Cyanobacteriia; order Cyanobacteriales; family Microcystaceae; genus Microcystis. Next base: position 11,761 of record NZ_CAIP01000392.1, read on the forward strand.
TTTTGGCACAGAACTGGATAGTCATAATGATTATTTATCATTTACCCTCGACTAACTCAAAAAAACCCCGGCTGACTTTCCCGATCGCTGCCGTCTGTGAGACAATCGATCGAGTGTTATCCTAAACTCTGCCAATTTTCATGTCCGACGACGCTACTATTCGCACTGCTGTACAACGTCTCTACAATACCTATCCTTTCCCCCCCGAACCGCTCCTAGACGAACCCCCTCCGGGTTACAATTGGCGCTGGAATTGGATTGCTGCCTATAACTTTTGTTGTCATCGTAAACCCGAACGAGAGGATATCCGGATTCTCGATGCGGGTTGTGGTACTGGTGCGGGAACCGAATATCTGCTCGCGCTCAACCCTTTCGCTCATGTAGTTGCGATAGATATCAGTGAAAAAGCACTAGAAATTGCCAAAGAACGCTGTAATCGTTCGGGAGTTGCGACAAAGCACCGAGGTTCTCTGGATTTTCACCATTTACCCCTTGAATCAGCCACTAATCTCCCGGGAGAATTTGATTTAATTAACTGCGTCGGGGTGCTGCACCATCTCCCGGACCCGATTAAAGGGATTCAATCCCTCGCACAAAAACTGGTCCCCGGTGGTCTGCTGCACATTTTCGTCTATGCACAATTGGGACGCTGGGAAATCCAGTTAATGCAATCTGCGATCGCACTTTTGCAGGGAGACCGACGCGGCGATTATAAAGATGGGGTCGCTGTCGGCCGAGAGATTTTTGCCTCCCTACCGGAAAATAATCGCATTTTGAAACGGGAAAAAGAGCGTTGGTCAATGGAAAATCATCGCGATGAGTCCTTCGCTGATATGTACGTTCACCCCCGGGAAGTGGACTACAATATCGATACCCTCTTTCAACTGATTGATGCGTCAGGATTAGCCTTTATTGGCTTTTCTAACCCTTCCTACTGGCAATTAGAGCGTTTATTGGGTAAATCCCCCGAATTGATGGCTAGAGCGCAAAATTTAGGGGAAAGGGAACGTTATCGCTTGACGGAATTATTAGACCCGGAAATCACCCACTATGAATTTTTCCTCGCTAAACCACCGATTCTGACTGCCGATTGGTCCGGGGATCAAGTCCTAGAGAATGCAGTGGCCGAAGTTCATCCCTGTCTTTACGGCTGGCCTAGTGCAAGTGTTCTAGACTACGATTATCGACCGGTTAATCTCTCGGAAAGAGAATTTGCTTTTTTACAAGCTTGTGATGGTCGTTTAACCGTGGGAGAAATCGACGCTCAAGTTGCTTTAGGATTAACTGGTGTGCGTTCTTTACAACAGCGCCAACTACTGATTTTAAGTTAGAGAAAATTCTGGGATGTTAGAGATAGCGTCCCTTGGCAATGGGCAACTTTTAAACTAACTTGGCAAAATTTTGCCAAAACTTCTTTTTTCTTAACAATTACACCCTTCCTATCCCCATAGTTTCAGCCCCAGAATTAACCGGGGCTGAATTATAATAGTTTAAGAAAGTGGACAAGGCTGCTAAATTTCTGATCAGTCCGATTTTTGCCCATCGGCAAACGGGAGATTTTAATCATTATCCCAAGATTCCGAGGCGATTAAGTCACCAATTTGGTCTCTGAGAAGGTAGTCACATCGTTCTAGTTCACATTCAACACAAACCCACTCCCGGGGGGGAATGAACTGACAGAGGGTGTAGATCGGTTGGTGTCTGCTCACTACCCCCTGTTCTACCATCTGACGGACTTCGTCCTTAATCATCCTGATAGAGTAAGCGGTGGGAGCGGTGGAGAAAGTTATGGCACTCATGGGAGATTTCCTGCAAGATCTACAAAAGAAGTCTTATCACTAACTATATTCTAACCTATAGGGGGACAAAAGAGATTTTTTGCTGTATCGACGATTACAATTTTTTATATATAGCGAAACCCTCTCCCCTCGCCAGTTTAGGCTTAGGTTAAGAAAAGTTAAATTTATCGGCTAAAAGCTGTCGAGTCCCCTTATGTCAAATCAGTGATCAGTGATCAGTTATCAGTTAAGCTGTTGACTATCTAGGGTTGGCTGAATAAATGTGAAATGTAGGCAAGGTAAGGGTTTTGGGGCTTTTCTTGCGAAACAGGTGCAAGATTTTGAGAGAATCGTGGTTCAAAACCTTGCATCTTCATCGGCCCGCGTCCTGTAGGGGCGAAGCATTCGGGCAATAACCTATCGGTGAAACCGGAGATTTTCTATCCGAATGCTTCGCCCGTACTTTTTGCCGCAAACCCTATCTAAATTACTGGTTAGGACTGCACTGGAGTGCCGGAGTTGGCAGCAGGGAGGAGAAGTCAGAGCATTTGTACTTAATTTTTCCCTACGCAGTTTAAATTCAGTACAGCTGATCACGGAAAAAAGCTTCCAGCTTAAACTAATAAATGGGGAATAAAAATAAAAGCCGCTACGAGTAAAGCGGCGATCGAGGCGATTAAAACGGCACCAGCGGCACAATCTTTCGCTATTTTGGCTAAATCATGGTAGGATTGCCCCACCGTCAGGTCTACCACTGATTCTAGGGCGGTGTTGATTAATTCTAAGACCATCACCAGAGCGCAGGTAAGGGTGACAATCGCCATTTCCATGGCATCAACCCGCAAAAATAAGCCCCAACTAACCGCTACTAGGGTAATCAGGGTGTGAATGCGAAAATTTCTTTGACTGACAAAAGCATAACGGACTCCGGCCCAAGCGTAGCGAAAACTGACTAACAGATTCGAGGCGACTTGCCAAGCGTATTCTCTTTGAGTGGGATTGTTGCCCTCACTCACCTGTCCCGATCGAGGGATAAAATTATTGTTGAGATAGGGATTAGATAGGCTGGCAGATTGGTTGGCTTTATGATAGTTTGTCTTCATATTCCTCAATAATGCTTGACAAAAATAACTAACTATGTATCGGCAATTTTGACGGTTTTTAACAAAGTTTCCTGTAAAGATAGCATTTCCAAGAGACTTGTTTCATCGGGATGATCCCAACCCAAGAGATGTAAACAAGCGTGGGCAGTTAACCAGGCCAATTCTCGCGCCAAAGGATGATTTTGTGTTAAAGCCTGTTGTTGTGCTGTCTCCACAGAGATGATAATATCCCCCAAATATAAAGGTTCTGTCTCTAAAATGCCCTGATCGATCGGGAAATCCACTTCGAGAGCGGCAAAAGCGAGAACATCCGTCGGTTGATCTTTGTGGCGATATTGGCAATTATAGGTCCGAATTTCTTGATCGTCTGTTAAACGCAAACTTAGTTCATAACCGGCGGCAACGGGGAGATAATCCGATAGATAGCCTAACCATGTCTCCAACCAATAGTGCCAAGTTTGGCCATCCACAGGACTATTTCCGGGATTAAAATAATTATCCTGTAGGCATAAATCCACCACTAGGGGCAAAGTCTCACTCACCAGATTTCATCCTAGGGACGCGTCAGATAGGAAACACCGACAAAAAAGGCCAGTAAGGCTGCCGTAGTCAAAAAAAAGTGTTTTAACGAGACGCCTTTTTTCTTGACCATATTCCGCATCGCCAGCTTAACGTAACTGGGTTGCGCTTCCGTGGCGGTTTCTACTGCGGGGTCAGTGGTGCTAACAGGTTCAGTCATCAGTAATTCCCCAGACAAAGATTGATCGCTATAAGTGTAACAGATTATTAAAGAAGTGCAAAAAAATTCAATTATGGGAAAAATTGTTACCCTTCCAGGATAGTAAAAACCGCTCAAACTGTTTAACCCAGAGGTTTCTAACCGGTTGCGCCTTTAAACCAGCCCCTGAATTTTGATACAAATGCTCTCCTCTCCCCCGCTCCCTTCTCCCCAATTCATAATTCATAATTCATAATTCCCACACCCCACTTCCCCAATTCATAATTCATAATTCATAATTCATAATTCCCACACCCCACACCCCACTCTCCTGCTCCCCAATTCATAATTCATAATTCATAATTCATAATTCCCAGCAGTCTAACCATGTCTTCCCACGATACCGAAAGCATCCAGACTATTTTTCAAAAAATTTGGGGCTATGAGGCCTTTCGCTTTCCCCAACAGGAGATTATCGAGACAATTCTAGCGGCACAAGATGCCCTAATTGTCATGCCCACGGGATTCGGTAAATCTATCTGTTTTCAATTGCCCGCTTTATTAAAAACCGGCTTAACCCTAGTGATTTCTCCCCTAGTGGCCCTGATGGAAAATCAGGTGGAGGAATTATTAGCTAAAAAACTACCCGTTGCCCTGATTCATCACGAAATCCCCCGACAACAGAGAAAGAAAACCTTAGCAGCGATCGCAGATCAAACCCTACGACTTCTCTATCTTTCCCCAGAAACCCTCTTAAGTCCGCCCCTCTGGTCAAAATTAACCCTTCCCCACGTTAAAATTAACGCTCTCATCCTCGACGAGGCCCATTGTTTAACCCAGTGGGGCGATAATTTTCGTCCTGCTTACCGTCGTCTTGGGGCTGTCCGTCCCGCTCTTCTACAATCGAAACCGGCCGGCAGCCAAATAGCGATCGCTGCTTTTACCGCCACCGCTAACCCCGCTACCCGTGAGACTCTCACCCGCGTCTTACAACTAGAAAAACCACAACTTTTCTTAATAAATCCCTACCGTCAAAACCTTGACTTAAGCACCAAAATATGTATTAGCCCCGGTTGTCGTCGTCATCAACTATTAAACTTCCTCACCAGTCAACCTCGACAATCCGGCCTGATCTATACTCGTTCCCGTCGCCATAGTGAAAATTTAGCGGCATGGTTGCAATCTCTCCACTATCGCACCAGTGCCTATCATGCCGGTTTATCCCCCTTTCAGCGTCGGGAAATAGAACAAAATTGGCTGCGGGGGGATTTAACTTTTGTTGTCTGTACCTCAGCTTTTGGCATGGGTATCAATAAACCCGATGTGCGTTGGGTTGTCCACTACCAACCCCCAGCTTTACTATCGGAATACCTACAGGAAATCGGCCGCGGTGGTCGCGATGGCGGTAAAATGCAGGCTCTCACCTTAATTAGTGAACCGACGGGATGGTTAGATAATAGCGATAAAAACCAGCAAAAATTCTTTAACTCCCAACAGGAACGCCAATACCGACAAGCTTGGCAAATTTTAGCCCAAATTCCCCTAGAGGGCAAAGTAGAGGCGATTAGTGCCGAATTTCCCGATGGTGCGCTCATTCTCTCCCTTTTACACAGTCTCGATCGCCTAGAATGGCTCGATCCTTTTCATTATCGGCTTATTTATCCTCATAATTCAGCCAAGATGACTTTTAAACCCAGAAATGAGATATTTCCCTACCTCTATACCCGTCGCTGTCGTTGGCACTTTCTCTTAAATGCCTTTGGGTTTCAGGAAAATGCCGATAATTTTCGCTGTGGTCATTGCGATAATTGTCGTCGCAATCGACCTCTGGTAAGCTAGGGAGCGCCAGAGCAGGGAGAGCAGAGCTTTTGTACTAAATTTTTTATGTCTTTTTTCTCCTCCTGTCTGGGATTCTCCTCACTTAACGGAAGATTTTTGATTTTTGCAGAAGATCTATAGCGGGTTTCCCAGAAGTTAGTCCCGATTGAATCTATCAAGGGATTTACCATACCTTACCCGAAATAATAGTGAAATTCTGTGACAAAGTGCAGCCAGATACAAGAATCTTTGCTAGATTCCTAGAAAGCTTCTGTGATAAGTCTCCTTAAAAAGAGATTGTTTGCAGTAAGCTAATCTGGCTAACACGCTTTTGGGCGTGATATTGGTTTATGCAAAGAAAGTACATATACCCAGTTCTTGGTCTTTTTGTTGGTGCTATCGTCAATGTCATTTTCAATTTGATTGCAGCGGCTATTCAGCAACGAACTATTGGTGAAAAATTTAATGATCAAATGATTTTATGGATGATCGCATTCGCGGTTTTTGGTCTGTTAATTGGGTATTGGCTAAGTCTCAAGACAGGAAATACAAACGCTTCAGAGCAGAAAGGTGGCATCAAAGCTAAAGGTATAAGAAGCCGAAAAGGGCGATTTATGGCAGATGAGAGAACTGGACAAGGTATTGATGCAGAAGATATTAGAGCCAGAGGTGACATCTCACTTACAAGCTCAAATAGCCATTTCAATCAGCCCCCCACAAATAAAAGCGGTTCATCAGAAGCAGGAGTGATAGACGCAAGAGCATTGAGCGCTGGTGGTAACATAGCAATCTTCAATGGCTCAGTACCATTAGGAGAGCAACTTGAGTATTTCCGAAATCAGCTAAATATTTCATCTCCACAGTTAAATGATTATGCTACAGCCAAGTTTCGATCATATTGGGATATGTGGAGAATACTTCAGCTATTACGTTTGGCTGGAAATGATTTGTGGAAACAAGCAACTCATGAGAATGTTTTGACTTTTTCTAGCCAACTAAGAGCAACGCTCGAAAAAGTTGAAGAAAGCGCAATCTTTTTTGATGAAATAGACTATGAAAAACTTAAAAATATTTTAAAAATATTTGGTGAATTTAGACTCGGAAAAATTCGACTTTTAGAGATACGTTCAGAAGGAGATCTGCGGTTTGTAGTCCCAGATATAGCAGAAGAACAAATTGACCGTAATCGGCGATATAAACATGAATATGAGGAGCTTTTGAATGAAATTCGTATATCATTTAGAGAAAGAATCTGTCGTTAGCAAGTGCGATCGCCGATCTTGTAGGGTGCGTTCCCTAATGCAAGTCCTACTGCTCCAGCGATCGATTTTTGGGGAACGCACCATGCACATTGATTGCAGCCGTGGGTTTAAATGCGATGTCGAAGGCACTGCGTAGCAGTACACCAATCTTGTAGAGACGTAGTAGGATGGGCATTAGCTCATCCTACAGACCTGTGAGATATTATAGAGAGGCCTCCAGAAGTCAAATCGTAATCAGGAGTTAGTATATGCAAGCCATCCTTTTAAGCCGTGAAGAAGTTGCTCAACGTGCAGAGAAACTGTACGAAAGCAGAATCCGCCAAGAGGTGGAAGTTGAAGAGAACATTGGCAAGATGGTTATCATTGACATTGAAACAGGTGACTACAAAGTTGATGAAAATGGCTTACACGCTGCTGACTTATTGAGCGAGAAACACCCCCATGCTCGGCTCTTTGGGATCAAAATTGGCTACAACGTTGCCGCCGCTTTTGGTGGGGGTGTTATGGAGCGTGTAGTTAAGTGATTTCAGGTATTGTGGCTAATGGACACCCGATCATCACTATCCCATTTCGGATTCCAAATCGCGCTGACTTTCCGATTGAGTTTGTAGTAGATACAGGATTTACAGATGAGCTTTGTTTACCACCCGAAGCAGTAGCATTACTGAATCTTCCTTTCAGGTACGATATGCGTGCGAATTTAGCAGACAACAGCCAAGTAATGCTGCCTCTTCACAAAGCAATTATTATCTGGAATGGTGAGGAGCGAGAAACTCGTGTATTTGCCACAGGGCGGCGACCCCTGGTTGGAACTGCTTTATTAGATAGCCATGAACTTGTGATTCAGTTTACGGAAGGTGGGTTGGTAACGATTGATGATTTGTAGTGCGATGCCGAAGGCACTGCGTAGCAGCACGCCGATCTTGTAGGGTGCGTTCCCTAAGGCGACTCCTACTGCTCCAGCGATCGATTTTTGGGGAACGCACCATGCACATTGATTGAAGCGCCGATTCAAATTTGAAGTGCACCACTGGGGGGCTTGCGATGAGGCGGCTCATCAGTAGTAGAGCGGGAGCACCTCGTTAGAATAAATCAAAGTATAATTAAGGCAAAATACTGAGTTGAGGTCAACCAGATGGCAGTTCGTCAACGGCGTTATCCCAAAGATGAGTTAGCCGAGCGAGGGCAAAAACTCTACGAATCTGGCATTCGGCAGCAAGTCGAAGCCGGTAATGAAGGTAAGATTGTAGCGATCGACATTGAAACTGGAGAGTTTGAAGTCGATGAAAACGTTGTGCCTGCAACTAATCGGCTCTTTGAACGTCACCCCGATGCCCAACCTTGGATCATTCGTATCGGACATCGCGCTGTTTATCATTTCGGGGCACGGAGTTTGAAGAAAAATCCATGATGGAAGGTGTTGTAAATTTGCGGCGTGAAGCCACGCTAAGGATTGTAGTCGGAAACTCAAATCGGCAACTGCAAGCGGTTGACGCGGTGATTGATACTGGGTTCAATGGATTTTTATCTTTGCCCTCTACAATCATCGCTACATTAAATTTACCTTGGAGTGGTTCTGATTTTATCACGCTGGGTGATGGCAGTGAAACTTATTTTGATCTGTACACTGGGACTGTGATATGGGATGGGCAGTACCAAGAGATTGATATTGCAGAATCAGAAACAGAGCCTCTACTAGGAATGGCGCTGCTTTACAGATATCGGTTGCAGGTCGATAACATTGAGGGCGGTAAGGTCAAGATTGAAGCCTTATGAGCCAGTGCTAGAAGAGATTCGGTGAGGCGCGGTCTAACAACGCAGCCGTAGGGTGCGTTCCCTAATGTGGCTCCTACTGCTCCACCGCTCGATTTTTGGGGAACGCACCATGCACATTGATTGAAGCTGTGGGTTTAAGTGCGATGCCGCTCCTCCCGCTCAAACCCCGGAACCCTCTGCTCTCGTTGGTCTGGGGGCCGTCGTCGCTCTGGGGGCTGGCTTCAAGCGCCGCCGCGCCTAGGCAGACAAAAACTAAGCGTTAATTGAAGGTATTACAACAGGAGAACCGCAAGGGTCTCTTTTTTTGTGGGTAATTGTGAATTAGAGAAATTGACATATAATAAGAGCATAGAGCTAAATATACCTTTAAAATAGCTTTTCTCATGCCTACCGTCCTTCAAGTTGGGCCTTACAGTTTTATCTTTTTCAGTTCAGATCAACGAGAGCCAGCCCATATCCATGTCAAACGCGATCGCAAACTCGCTAAATATTGGCTTGATCCCATTACCTTAGAGAAAAACCGAGGATTCAAAGAACATGAATTAAACCAGATTGCTAAACTAATAACAGAACATCAACCCGCAATCCTAAGCGCATGGCATGATTACTTTGACCCTTGAAACCGAGCCAATTGCCCATCAAGTGACCCTAACCGACGATAAATTAATAATCGACCTAGCCGACGGTCGCAGCATCACCGTTCCGCTAACATGGTACCCTCGTTTACTGCACGCCTCCCCCGCCGAGCGTCAAAATTGGCAACTCTTAGCGGATGGATGTGCTATCGAATGGCTCGATCTAGATGAGCATATTGGTATCGAAGGACTATTAGCTGGTCGGCGCAGTAGCGAGAGTTCACGCTCCCTGAATCGATGGTTAACAACTCGCAGACAAACTGTAACCGAGTAAATGGGGACAATGTTTCTGTTGTGCCACCCCAAATCCTCCATTCTTGCCCTGTAATTTATATCAAAATTTACTTAGAGCTTGCTGAATAAATCTAAAAACCTTGTTGGGTAAGACTTTTAGACTTTTGGGAAATCAAAAAGTACTGGCTATCGGAGTGATCGGGGGTAAAATTCAGGTACTTTTTCCCTGAAAATTAGGTAATTGACCGCCTGAAAATGGGTAAAACCCTACACCCCACACCCCACACCCCACACCCTAGCCCCACCAACAAACTTTTTCAGTGCGATCGCCGATCTTGTAGGGTGCGTTCCCTAATGTGGCTCCTACTGCTCCAGCGATCAATCGATTTTGGGGGAACGCACCATGCACATTGATTGAAGTTGTGATCCCAAATCCCGTTACAATAAAATGAGTAAAGACGAGGTTTTAGACCCGATTTTTTTGATACCATTTGGTGAATAATCGACCTCTGGTAAGCTAGGGAGCGCCAGAGCAGGGAGAGCAGAGCGTTTGTACTAAATTTTCTATGTCTTTTTTCTTCTCCTGTCTCGGATTCTCCTAACCTAAGGTCAGGTTTTTGATTTTTGCAGGAGATCTATAGCGGGTTTCCCAGAAGTTAGTCCCGATTGAATCTATCAAGGGATTTACGATACCTTACCCGAAATAATAGTGAAATTTTGTGACAAAGTGCAGCCAGATACAAGAATCTTTGCTACATTCCCAGAAGGCTTCTGTGATAAGTCTCCTTAAAGGAGGCTCTTTGCAGTAAGCTAATCTGGCTAACACGCTTTTGGGCGTGATATGGGGGAGGATACAACCATGACTCATGAGATTTTAGGTGAATTTTTATCTTTGCCTGCTGAAGCACAGAGCCAAGTAGTCAGCCTGATCGCTTTTTTGAAACAAAAGTACATATATTCTGAACCTCTGTCTGCATCGTCAAATGTTGATTTAGTTAATGATCCCTTTGTTGGAATGTGGCGCGATCGTCAAGATTTAGATAGTACTACTTGGGTGCGAAATTTACGAGAAAGCGAGTGGTCAAAGACAAATGGCTAGTTCAACTATCGTAGATACCGACATAATCATTGATGTTGGTCGTGGTATTCCTGAAGCAGTCAATTGTCTGCAAAGACTACAATCAAGTTCCAGATTAGCAATTAGCGTAGTTACACAAATGGAACTAATTGTTGGCTGCACTAACAAGTCAGAGTTACGGACGCTGGAAAAATTCCTTCAACAGTTTGATGTAATCAGAATTGACCAACCTATTTCAGACAAAGCGGTTGACTTACTTCGCTTGTATCGGCTAAGTCACGGTTTGCTGATTGCCGATGGCTTGATTGCAGGTACAGCAATAATATGGAATTACCCTTTTATCACCAAGAATCAACGAGACTACCGATTTATTCAAAATTTAAATGTATTACCCTACCCTTAGCGAAAAGCCTAACTAGACCGTTATGCCGCAAGTCCTCGGTGGAGGGTGTAAACAGGGCTAGTTCATCGGTATCTGAAGTTAAAAAAGGAGGCTCTTCGGTAATTGTTATGCAATGGACGGGGGTTATAAGGGATGGAACCTTTATATAGAAAGGCGTTTAGCGATTTTTGTCAATTGTTTTTGATCTAAAGCAAACTCATCAATTAAGTCTTTTGCCAGATAAGGATTTAGTCAATTTATGCCCCCCTATCGAACCATACCAAGTAACGAAGAGCCAAAAAGGAGAATTGGTTCTTGAGCGAGGATAAAGAGTATCAATGGCTTCAGTGCGATCGCCGATCTTGTAGGGTGCGTTCCCTAATGTGACTCCTACTGCTCCACCGATCGATTTTTGGGGAACGCACCATGCACATTGATTGAAACTGTGATACCAAATCCTGTTATAATAAAACGAGATATAGGGTGCGTCCCACGCAGCCTTTACCTTTTTGAAAACACTTTCAATGATGTAGCTATGGACTGGGAAACTCGAATTACACTAAATCCCGATATTTTGGTGGGAAAACCTATCATTAAAGGAACAAGGATTGCGGTTGAATTTATCATCGATCTTCTCGCCCAAGGTTGGAGTATTGATGAAATTCTGCGAAACTACCCAGGTATTACAGTAGAAGATATTCAAGCTTGTCTTAGCTATGCTAGTGTAATGCTCAAATCTGAGAAAGTCTATGCTATTCCTGCTTAACTGATCCGTTTTCTAGCGAACGAAAATTTCCCCCTTGATGCGGTTGAAGCCCTACGACAAAATGGCCATGATGTCCTGTGGATTAGGGTGGAATCCCCCGGAATCTCGGACTGTGAAGTTTTAAGTCGCGCCCAAGCAGAAAATCGTATTCTCTTGACATTTGATCAAGATTTTGGAGAACTCGCCTTTCGTTCAAGGTTGCCGGCCAGTGTTGGTATTATTTTGTTTAGAATAAGAGTACCTTCTGGATCTGTAGTCGCTGAGAAAGTTGCCAAGGTTATCTCATTGCGGGATGACTGGTATGGACACTTTACAGTTATTGAAGAAGACAAAATTAGAATGAGAGACTTAACGGTGCGATGCCGAAGGCACTGCGTAGCAGTACGCCGATCTTGTAGGGTGCGTTCCCTAATGTGGCTCCTACTGCTCCAGCGATCGATTTTTGGGGTACGCCAATTTACGCCATTGAACCCCTTGGCTCTTTTTCCCGCGAAGTTTATGCGGCTTTACAGGAACTTCTTTCGGGACAAGTGCAAGCAGAAGACAGCCCCGAATATATCGAGCGTGTCAGTATTCCGGGACGGATTACTGGGCGGACAGTACGCCTGTTCTCAGGACAAGTTGTTCCCGTCATTGAACCAGATAGCCCCCGGGGAATTTATGGTTGGCACGTTAATACTTTAGTCAGTGCGGCAATAGAAGCC
>NZ_CAIP01000391.1 GCF_000297435.1 Microcystis sp. T1-4
ATAAGTAAAATACTCTGGTTTTTGGCTATTATATTAAATTTTAACTCAATTGTATATCTTTTGGTATTAACCAGTTTGTGCCTCAAGTCTTTTCCTGTATTAATTTCAGCTATTTTTGAGCGTAGTTACTTTTATCGAATTTTATTTTAAGTTAATTATTTGCATAACAATTACCGAAGAGCCCCTATTTTTTCATAATTAGGGTTCTCAAGACCCCCCTAGCGGCCACCGAGAAAACCTTCACCAGCTAAGTATTTTTACTTAAGTCTCTGGAGGGGGACAGCTTATGTCTGGACTTCACCCATACATAAATACTATAAAATTAACAAAACCCTTACTGCATGGAGCTTCTAAGAAAAAATTGAAAAGAGACTACTGGGTACATTTTTTACTTGAAAATGGACGTTCGGCGATGCTCAGACGTTCGGCGATGCTCAGTCGAGCCGTCGGGCCGCTGTACCGTTGACTGTAGCTGGAGTAGAGCGATTCCGTAGAGTTGGCTGTATAGTGATCGCTAACCTGATCTTGACAGATAGTGTCATTAATCTCTAGAGTAAGGGATTCCCTCTGTAGCCATGTTTTTGCTGGTTTTCTGCCCCGAAACAAGCTATAATGGTCTAAAGGTCAAATTTGAAAATTTTTGCCTCAAACCCTATCTGGGTAAGAACTTCAGGATTTTGTGTCCAGTAGTTCTTTAGTATTGCATTGCTTTAACTCAGGCTCTGTAAGACTTTTAGCCATAGCTAGTATGTTTATACGGGGTAAGTCGAGATATACTGTCTAATGAAGAATCCCAATTGCTGCCATATATCTTAGCTTCACTCAAGGCACAGTAGAATAAAAACAATCCACAATTCTGTCTTCAAATCGATATCATGCCATGGCACGAAACTATACAATTGACTATATTCGATTAATCTACGCCTTCGGCGTAATCCTGATTCACCTAGAACCATCCTCATTAAATGCAGAAAAGATGACAGCATACTTCGGGATAGGTGCCGTACCCTTTTTTCTGCTCACATCTCTTTACCTATTTCAGTCAAAAGCTGCTAGATTCGATAAAATTAATGTCTGGCGTATTTTAATTCCATATTTCTCTTGGAGCGCTATCTACCTTATATCTCGCACTGTGGAATCCCTGGCAACTCAGACGAGATTAGATTATGATTGGTTCGCAATTATATTCCTTGGAGGAGCAGCGGTTCAGCTTTATTTTCTCCCTCTACTTTTGTGTTTTTTAATAGTAGCGTCAGCAATTTACACTTTGTTTGTAGATCGAGATTGCAAAATTTCAGCTAAGTTTCTAGCTATTTTTTCTATTATATCATTAATTGTTGCTAGTAATTTTTTTAGAGGAACTAGTTATTTAGGTTTTAGTAATGACTTTTTTTCAAGGGCTTTATACTACACTTTTATTTCTCAGTCCGTACTGACTTTGCTACCGCATTTTATGCAAATGAGAAACAAGGTATTTGTTTTTAGTGTTATAAGTGCTTTTGCCTTAATTTTCTTGGGTGTTGAAAAGAAAGGGGTTTCTTCCCTTGCAGTCTCTAGCCTCCTTCTTCCAGTAGCTATTTTGATAGCTTGTTTAATGCGGCCAACTTACAAAGTATCTAAGATTACGAATAGTATTTTAAGTACAACTTATGGAATTTATATCTGTCATCATTTATTTATTGAGATTATTGAGTTCGCTTTTAATAAATTATCTTTAAATTACTCGCCATACTCAATATCTTCAAAATTGATAATTGCTTTTGCTGTCATTATTCTTTCGATTCTTTTTGTTTTATTGATTCGCAGATGGGCAATTTTGGCATTTTTACTTCTTGGTGAAGCAAAGTCAAATAAAACTGGGCAGTCTACCTAACAAATCTAGGTATATTACTATTAGATAAATTGTGAGGATTGGGTTGAGGAGGCTCTTGGTTAGGCGGATAATTATAAATATTTTGCTTGTCAATATTGATATTGCCTTGAGCATAATTGACTATTTTTTGATCCATATTGGTAACATAATGCTGTGAAAAAAATGTTTAATCATACAATATTAACACATCAAAAGGGGAAGGGCGAACGCAGTTCGCCCCTACAATGGCATTTTTTTCGGTTCCGTCGGGGTGCATTGCACGCACCCAAGACATTACATGGTGATATTTTGTTCATTAATATTAATGTCCCTTTGAGAAAAATTAACAATTTTTTCAATGGTTTTGATATAGATTTTTTGTCCAGAGGATTGAGATTGCAAACCCTTAGCAATATTGTTAAGAATATCCTTTAAATTAGGTAAAGGTTCGGCTTCTACAATGTCAACCAACTCGGTTATAATTTGGCTTAATTCGGGACTGGTTTTAGCAACAGATTCAACCTCCAGAATTGCCTGTCCATAATCTAAAGGTTGTTCGGGTGCTTTTTCAATTGCGGTGACAGTATCTGGAGAAACTTGTTTCAGGGAAGTGAGAAATTTTTCTGTTTGTTGCCAAACTTTCTCTCCCACTTTTTCACCAGTTTTCTCTAACGCTTTAGTGGCAATAATCGAACCAACTGCGATCGCTGCTCCTGTAAGAGGGTCGATAGATAAAATCGGGGTGATGAGGGTTGAGTTTATTATATTATTGGGTTTTGATTTTTTCCCACAATATAGGGATTTTAGAGATTGCTTCAGTGGTAAATTCCTGTACTGCTAAAGTAAACTTGTGGTTAAGGGAGCATTCATGATTCAGTCCTCATTGTAGCTTTCATAATTTTATTCTGCCCTATTTTTCTTAATCAATCACAGTCCATGACACAATCACAGCAATCACAGTCAAGACGGCATGGGAGAGGAAAGATCCGTGTTATTGTAAAAATGGGGATAGATGGGGGGTTTGGTCTTGCAAAATCGGCAAATAGGGATAAAATCAAAACAAGTTAATTTTTTTCCTACCATATCATGTTAACCCCATCGGATAGTAAATTATCTAAGCAGCAGCAGATTCTCTCGGCTGTTTCCGAAGAGGAACAGCTTAAACAGCAACGGATTCAGGAAGTGCTATTGTTAATAGATAGTTTATTCCAAAGAGAGGAAACGACTTTTAGAATTATCATCGACTGTCTTTACGATGTGGGTTCGTTAAATTTAATTAATAAAAAGTTTCATAGTCGTTACTTAAATTTTATTATGAAAGCGATCGCTCGTTTTTCTAAGCCTATGTTCAGAATTTATGCTCTCTATTGGGTGAAGAAAAATAGCCCGAAATTAATTACTAATTGGTTGGCTAGTAAGGTTAAATTCTAGTCAAGTAAGTTAAGTGGTTCTAATTAAATTGAAGATTGATCCCCCCTTGATAAGCCTATCCATTAGTCACATCTTTCTTAACATAAAATTTGACAAAAAGAGAAAAGTGTGCATGATGGCTCAAGGGGTTTCTATGGGGGACTAATTTGATGAGATAGTTTCCAAGTCTGGCTGATATCATGTCACCTTCGGAGTCCCAACCAAATAGTTTTAACACCGGGTTCACCGTCGAAGCCTGAGAGGAGCCAAAGGGTCGCCTTTTCTGCCTAAAAACCCCCAAGAGAAGCAATCATTGCAGTTCTAAACTTTCATGATCAAACCAGAAATAGTTAGGAGTCCGAAAAGTATTTTGGTAGAGAATTTTCTTTTTATTCCGGTCAATATTGGCCGTAGAATCGGAAAGAATCTCCACGATCACATTGGGATATTTACCCTGTTCTCCCCAAACCACCCAACTTTTGCGGGGACGTTTTATCTGTATCTAAGAGGACAAAAAAATCAGGACTACAAAAAAAAATCACGTTTTTTTAGTTGTTCTTCGTGATAGTAGATGGTAAGATTGCCCGAAGTATAGTAATTACTTCTTTCTTGCCATAACCTTTCTAAACAACCGATCAGAATTGTAATTTGTTGCAGATGTAGATCACTTTCCCAAGGCGGTTCATCACTCCATAAATCGGTGGGGGGACAGGTAACTTCCGGTAAAATGTCGAGAGTTGTCATAGTTTTTCCCCGTTACACTAGCTTTATTTAATTATAACTGTTAAGCTGTTAAATATTTAAATTGCTTGTTGAGATGAGGCAAGAGGCAAAACTACGGTCATAAAAAACTAATTTTTGGCTGACTCACGAGTAAAACTGTAGATAATTTGGGTAGCTAATTGTGGTAATTGTGATAAATCTTCATCGGACATTTTTTGACGAGCGAGTTTCATTTGTAATCCTGTCATCGAATCGCCTCCGTCGGAAATTAAAAATTCTAGGCGTTCAATTTCCGACCAATCTTTAATGTCATTTAATATCTTTTCAATAACCAGAAGGTAGGGATGGGAAGGATTTTTATACCAATTACTGCTGACCCCCTGACGAATATCTAAACCTAAATGTACGATCAAAGGGGCGCGATCAAAAAGAGCATTGGCTACCGGTCGGGTTTCTTCTTGGAGAGATAATTGATTAGCGCGACTTAACTGCCGTAATTTCTCTAATTGATGATATCTTTGGGAAATCGACGGCGGATTTTCCCCCCAACTAAGAGCGATGGTAACTAGATAGGTTTGTAAGAATAGATGTCCTAACTTTTCCGCTTTTGTGGCCAGATAATTGGAATTATAATCATTAGCCTCGATCAGCAAAGGTACTCGCTCGACTATTTCCAAACCATAGCCTTTTAATCCGGCAATTTTACGGGGATTATTGGTAATTAAACGAATATTTCTCACCCCCAAATCGTTGAGCATTTGCGCTCCCATGCCGTAATCGCGCAAATCGGCGGGAAATCCTAATCTTTCGTTGGCTTCCACCGTATCTAGTCCCATATCCTGTAAAGAATAGGCTTTTAGCTTATTAATTAAGCCAATTCCCCGTCCTTCCTGTCGCAGGTAAACCACCACCCCCAACCCGTTGTTTTCGATCATTTTTAGGGCAGCTTGTAACTGTTGCCGACAATCGCAACGCAAGGATCCCAAAGCATCCCCGGTCAGACATTCTGAGTGCATTCGTACCATTACAGGTTGATCACCAAAGAGAGCGGGATCCCCTTTCACAATAGCGATGTGTTCGGTTTGATCTAATAAATTTCGGTAAGCATAAAGCTGAAAAGTGCCGAATTGACTAGGAAAATCACAGACCGTTTCCCGATGGACAAAGCGATCATATTTTAAGCGATAACTGATCAGATCGGCAATGCTGATTAACTTTAAATTATGTTGACGAGCGTATTCAAATAGTTGCGGTAAACGGGCCATGGAACCATCGGGATTTTGGATCTCACAGATAACTCCCGCTGGATACAACCCGGCTAATCGAGCTAGATCCACGGCTGCCTCCGTATGACCGGCGCGTTTTAAGACTCCACCGGCTTTAGCACGAATCGGGAAGACATGACCGGGACGGGTGAGATCGTCGGGACGAGTGACCGGATTAATAGCAACTTGCACGGTTTTCGCCCGATCTTCTGCCGAAATGCCAGTTTTAACCCCTAAATGGGGAGCGGCATCGATGCTAACGGTAAAAGCGGTTTGATTGCTATCGGTGTTTTTTGTCACCATCAAAGGCAATTCGAGAGCATCAAGACGCTCTCCTGTCATTGCCAGACAGATTAAACCGCGAGCTTGCACTGCCATGAAGTTAATCATATCGGGGGTGGCAAATTGGGCCGCACAGATTAGATCTCCTTCATTTTCGCGATTCTCATCATCAACTACGACAATGGCACGTCCGGCTTTGATTTCCGCTAAGGCAGTATCGATAGAGTCAAAAGCGATCGAAGTGACAGTCACAGGCATTAAAACGAGGGAATTACTCTTATTCTACAGGTTTGCTCGATCTGCTGAGGGTCAATTTCTGCCAGTTCCCTAGAAAGAAGTCTCCCGGTGAACCTGACGGCTGCCCGGGAGACTTTTAGCTATCTTAAGCTAGAAAATTAGTTCAAACTAGCGGGGGTGATGCTGGCAACTTTGCCACCGAGACGGTTGATCTGTTGCAGGGTGTTATTTAACTGTTCAAAGGGGACGATAACCGCTTTGCTACTGCGACGGACACTGGGATAACCCGGTTTGCTAATAGCGGCAATTTCCACGCGATAGAGCTTACCCACATCACCATAGGCCACACTACCACCAAGAGCTTTACTCGGGGTGTTGCGTTGAGCAGAGGGACGATAGGCCCAACCATCGCTGCCACCGGAGGGACCGACCACTGCCGAAGCACCGTTTTGAGCTAATTCCACCGCTAAACGGGAGGTTTTGCCGGCAATCTGAGAGCGATCGCTGTTGGCATAACCGCGATAGAGTTGGAACATCCGGGTAAATCCCACGGTTTTTTGACCGGGTTGGGTGGCGAAACCGCGATAGTAGGGAACGATGCTATCGCCGAAGTTTTCGGTATATTCGGCGGAATCGATATAGGAGTCGATATCGGCCTCGAATCCTTGGTTTTCGTAAAGATCGAGGTGATAGATCACTTCCGACTCATCGTAGGGAGCGCGACCTAAAAGATGTTTGATATTAAGTTCGATGACCCGGGTTTGGAAGTTACCGTAGAAGAATTTGTTCTTATACAGTTCCGATTTGGCCACGGCGCGGACGAATTCCCGCACGGTGATCGAACCGTTGCAGAGTAAGGATTCGGCACTGGTAAGGCGCTCGGAACGCATGATATAGTCATTGCCTAGCACCTGACGATAGACAGCGCGAATAACTGCCTGTGCGTCATCACGGGACCAATCGGGACGTAATTCCACGGGAGCAACCTCGCTAAAAGCGGTTGTCCCTAAACGGGAAGCTGAGGTAGTAATTGCCACTAAAGTTCTCCTACAAAAAAATGATCGTTTTCTAACCGCTCAAAACTAGGTGAGGATCAGTTCGATTACCTGGCCGTCTTGACGATGGATATAACAAGGTCTGGAAGAACAGGTGATTGCTAACCCTTTTGCTAACAACCTCCTGTCTTTCCAGACCAGCAGTTTTTTCGACTCGGACTAGCTGAGAGCGTTGATCGCGTAGTCGATATAGGAGTTGGCTTCTACCGCGGGGTCGCCACTTAAACCATGGTTGGCTTTGATGTATTTGAGAGCTTCGATGTACCAGCTAGGAGACAGGTCGAAGGTGCGGTTGATTTCGTCGATACCAGCGATAAGGTACTCGTCCATCGGACCGGTTCCACCAGCAACTAAGCAGTAGGTCACCATGCGGAGGTAGTAACCGATGTCACGAGCGCATTTGTCTTTACCGCGTTGGTCTGCAGCAAAGTTAGCACCTTGCATTTGGGTGGTGTAGGGGTACTTGTTGTACACAGCTTGAGCAGCACCGGAGATCAAAGAACTAGCTTTTTCGGTTAAAGCTTTAGCGGCGGTGAGGCTGGCAGAAGCTTGACGAAAACGACCGAAAGCAACTTGGATTTCGGTGCTGCTTAAGAAACGGCCTTGAGAATCAGCGGCTGCTACGGCTTCGGTAAGGGGGGTTTTCATTGTTTGGTATCTCCCAATAATCTTGCAATAAGTTTCCTACGGTTTAATTAAGACTAGCCCCAAGGACTAGGCGACAGCAGCGGCGGCGCGGTCGAAGTAGCTGGCAATTTCAGACATTAAAGCACTGCAATCGCCGAGGGTGACACCGTTGCGATCGTTAGCAATGGATAAAGCAGCTTCTTTCATTTTGCTTACGCCAGCAGCTACGGAAGCTCCTGGTACTCCTAAAGCTACATAGGTTTCGCGAAGACCATTTAAGCAACGATCATCGAGAACACTGCCGTCGCCAGCGAAGGTAGCGTAGGTGACATAGCGCAAGATGATTTCCATGTCGCGTAAGCAAGCGGCCATACGACGGCTGGTGTAGGCATTACCACCGGGGGTGATCAGTTGCGGCTGTTCAGCGAACAGGCTACGAGCGGCGTTGGCAACGATGGTGGAAGCGTTACTGGTGATCCGGTTAACAGAGTCCATGCGTTTGTTGCTGTCGGCAACCATGGCGCTCAGAGCGTCTAGTTGGGAAGAGCTTAAATATTCGCCGCGAGCATCAGCTTGGGATACTACCCGGGTGAATGCGTCAAACATTGTGACAATCTCCTAAATTTAAATGGGATTTGGTTGCAATTAAAAGGTTTTCCCTCTTAAGGGATTTCACGGTCAGCCTGGACTAGCCTTGACCGCGATTGTTGCGATTTACTTCAAGAAACCTGAAAAAACTTCATGGCTCTCTCATAAATCACCTAAGGAGGTTAAACAAGTATCCAGCTTAACTTTTGTCTGTTATCTTGGCCCCTCAAATTAAATTTATACACTGCTGTCGAAACTTTGTTTGTTACATCTTATTAAGTTTTTTGCTGTCTTTTTGTAACAGTCACTTAACAATGACTCGATCGAGTTGGTCATCGATTCCTGACATTGCTCAAAGCCTCTCACCGTCGAGAAATCAGAGACAGCAAGGCTTTAAGGGTATAAAGGCCAGCAAGATAAAAAATTTAAGTTTTTTTTAATATTTCCCCGCTTTCCCTTCCCCTATTACCCAAGGATCGCCCTTTCCAGCCCTGAAATACGATGAAGTTTTGTAAAGAAGGGTGTGGGAAGTGGGGAGGTGGGGAGGTGGGGAGGTGGGAATTATGAATTATGAAGTGGGGAGGTGGGGAATTATGAATTATGAATTATGAATTATGAATTATGAATTATGAAGTGGGGAGGTGGGGAAGTGGGAATTATGAATTATGAATTATGAAGTGGGGAGGTGGGGAAGTGGGGAAGTGGGGGAATTTCAACTAAAACCCTAAAACCCTAAAACCCTAAAACCCTAACACTCTAACACCCTATTTCCTGCCTCCTGACTCCTGACTCCTGCCTCCTGTGTCTCCTGAAGTTAAACTAGAAACCAGTGATCAAAAAATCTAGCCGTCCGAACCCGATGATTTCCTCCATTCCCGTTCCTAATAGCTTAAATGGCGCTGAAATTCGCCTTGCTATTCGTTGCCTGCAGCCGCAATTAGTCCACTGGCGCCGACAAATACACCAAAAACCAGAACTAGGCTTTCAAGAACACCTTACCGCTTCCTTAATCAGTCAAACCCTGACTAAATACGGAATTGACCATCAAACCGGCATCGCCGGCACCGGAATTGTCGCCATTATCGAAGGCAGTCAACCGGGGCCAGTTTTAGCCCTGCGGGCAGATATGGATGCACTACCGATCGCCGAAGAAAACCAAGTCCCCTATCGTTCCCAACATCCGGGCCAAATGCACGCCTGTGGTCACGATGGTCACACAGCCATCGCCCTCGGCACAGCAGTTTACCTAGCACAAAACCGTCACGATGTCAAGGGGACTGTAAAAATTATTTTCCAACCCGCCGAAGAGGGGCCGGGGGGGGCGAAACCGATGATCGAAGCGGGAGTGCTGAAAAATCCCGACGTGGAGGGAATTATCGGGTTGCATCTCTGGAATAATCTGCCCTTAGGGACAGTGGGCGTGAAAAATGGGCCTTTAATGGCGGCGGTGGAATGTTTCGATCTCCAGATTCAAGGCCGGGGCGGCCACGGGGCAATTCCCCATCAAACCGTCGATTCAATACTGGTGGCGGCCCAAATCGTCAACGCCTTGCAAACCATCGTCGCCCGCAATCTTAACCCCCTCGATGCCGCCGTGGTGACTGTGGGTAAATTAGCGGCGGGAACCGCTAGAAACGTGATCGCCGATAGTGCTAATCTCAGTGGGACAGTGCGCTATTTCAATCCCCAGTTAGGGGGCTATTTCCGACAACGGATGCAAGAAATTATCGCGGGCATCTGTCAAAGTCAGGGGGCTAGTTATCAATTCGATTACTGGCAATTGTATCCCCCGGTAATCAATCATGATCAGATGGCGGAATTAGTACGCTCAATCGCCGCACAAGTGGTGGAAACCCCGGCCGGAATCGTTCCCGAGTGTCAAACCCTGGGAGGGGAAGATATGTCCTTCTTTTTACAAGAAGTACCGGGCTGTTATTTCTTCTTGGGGTCCGCCAATCCCGAATTAGGATTAGCCTATCCCCACCATCATCCTCGCTTTGATTTCGATGAATCGGTGTTGGGCATGGGAGTGGAGATTTTTGTCCGTTGCGTCGAAAAATTCGGCAATTCTAAGACTTTCTAGCAATCGGTTCAAGGTGAACAGTTTTTGTCAAACCCGAAACCGCTAAACTGATCACTGAATCAGACAGGTAAAAAAACCCATGAACAATAATACCCACGAAAACGATGCCCAACGGGTGAAAATCCTCAGCGAAGCCCTACCCTATATACAAGAATTTCGCGGTCGCACCGTAGTGGTTAAATACGGTGGCGCGGCCATGAATAACAGCGCTATCAAAGACACGGTCATGCGAGATATCGTTTTTCTCTCCTGTGTGGGGGTTCGTCCCGTTATTGTCCACGGCGGCGGTCCGGAAATCAACAGTTGGCTGGATAAATTAGGCATTGAACCCCAATTTAAAGACGGTTTACGCGTCACCGATGCCGACACCATGGATGTGGTAGAAATGGTGCTGGTGGGGCGCGTCAATAAAGAAATTGTTGCCCTGATCAATCAAGCCGGCGGTAAAGCGGTAGGATTATGCGGTAAGGATGGTAATCTGATCACTGCCCGTCCCGTGGGTAAAGAGGGCATTGGTTTTGTGGGAGAAGTGAGCAGTGTCGATACTAGCCTCGTCGAATCCTTGGTCAATAGTGGCTATATTCCCGTGATTTCCAGTGTGGCCGCCGATGAAACTGGCCAAGCTCATAATATCAATGCCGATACGGTAGCCGGAGAAATAGCGGCGGCTTTAGGGGCAGCTAAACTAATTTTGATGACCGATACAGCTGGAATTTTAGAGAATTACAAAGACCCTTCCACCTTATTGGCTAAATTGGATATCCAACAGGCCCGGGAGTTGATTCAAAAAGGCATCGTTGCCGGCGGGATGATTCCCAAAGTTGGCTGCTGTGTGCGATCGCTGGCCCAGGGAGTTCAGGCCGCTCATATTATCGATGGTCGTCTTCCCCACGCCCTTTTACTGGAAATTTTCACCGATCTAGGCATCGGTTCCATGATTGTGGCCTCCGGTTATACTAATCTATAGTAGTAATTACCGTACTTTTGCTCAAAAAGACTTGCCTAAAACCAGAGATATGGTGTACAAGTAAGTTAATAAATGCGCTTCTCACTCCTTTGTAATGGCAAAAGTCTTAGAAGTTAGTTTAGTCGGGAAGCGCAAAATCTGAAGTTTTCATAGCAATTGAATTTATGACCAAACAAGCTGTAGCTCACCCGATGGTGAAGTTTCAACGCAAGGTTAGCAAGTGGATAGATGCAAAAGTAGTCAAACCTAGCGATAGTATCTGGAAACTGGCTCTCTTATACGGAGATGAGTGGGGATACTGGAAGCAAGAGTTGCTCGATTTCGGTTTCTCCATGCAAGACCCTCTCAGCGAAGTGGTAGCGGTAGAAGCTTGGGACGAAGAATAGGCGACCATCGACTCAAAAGCGGCTTTCTACTAGGACTATCGCCATGGGATCGAATCCGATTATCCTTTCCGCTCTGGTTATTTTATCCTTCAGTGCCAGTTGTTCTCCCCGGACCGAAACCCAAGCACCGCCACCAACGGCCCGTACTACTACCGTCAACGTCACCACGGCTACACCAGCAACCATCGAACGCAATCTCGACTACACGGGAACCACCCGACCTTTAAAAGTCGTTTCTTTGCGATCGCAAGCCACTGGTCAGTTACTCAATCTCCTTGTCGATGTGGGAGATGAGGTGCAATTAGGACAAATCCTCGCCCGTGTTGATGATCGTCTCCTCGCCACCGTTGTCCGGCAAGAAAAAGCCGCCCTGTCGGCCCTAGAAGCGGAATTAGCCCGGGCGAGAATTGAAGTCAGTAACGCTGAAATTGAAGTGGAGCGCCTACAACTACAATACCAACAGGCCAAAAATGATGCTGATCGCCTGCAAAAATTAGCCCTAGAAGGGGCGATTCCCCTGCAACAGGGCGAAACAGCCCAAACTACAGCTGCAGTGGCTTTAAAAGCCGTTAATAGCGCGCGATCAAGAATTAAAGTCGAGGAGCAGGTAGTGGCCGCAATTATCGGCAGAATTGCCGCCCAAAAATCGGTCATCGCTCAGGAACAACAACGTCAGGCCTACGCTATTCTTAAATCACCGGCGACGGGGATAGTTATCGAAAAACTGAAAGAGCTGGGGGATTTAGTCAGTATCGGCGATGAAGTCCTCAAAATTGGCGATTTTCAACAGGTCAAGGTGGTAGTATTATTATCAGAATTGGATTTAAAAACGATTAATTTAGGACAAACGGTTAATGTCAGCCTTGATGCTTTCGGTAAGAGAAAATTTTCCGGTCGCATCACCAGGATTTTTCCCCTCAGCCAAGGCACGGCCCGGCGGATTCCCGTGGAGATTACTCTACCCAATGGAGATGGTTTAATCAAAGGGGGATTATTAGCCCGGGTACGGTTTAATAATAATTCTGCCCCTCAGGTGATTGTTCCGGAAACGGCAATTGTCGGTCAAGGGGAGTCCGCGGCAATTTTCGTCCTTTCCGAGTCTAACTCGCAAGTAGAAAAACGGCCTGTTCGTCTCGGTCAAGCGCTTGACGGTCAAGTAGAAATTATCACTGGACTCGAACCGGGGGAGCGTTTCGTGGTCAATAGTAGTAAACCTTTGCAAAATGGGGAAAAAGTCCGCGTCAGTATCCTAAGTAATTCTTGAGCAAACCATTGGAGATACCTTTGAAGAGGTTCAGGAAAATATTAAAGAAGCGATGGAACTTTACCTTGAAGTTTTGCAAGAACGCAGGGAAACCATTCCAGAACCCACAACTAAAGTCGGATTGGTGGGAGTGGCCGCAGGAGGGTTCTTGCCCACTACCGAAAAAAGGGCGACCCAATCAGCTACGATTGACAGGGCAATCGCACGGGTTTTCTTGCTCTTTTTCTTATCTATTCCTTAGGACTAGCTATCATTGCCGGAACTCTAACCTATTTTTTAGTTTTTCCGTCAGGAGTGAACCAGGATAACATTAAAATCATGACACAAGTGAGTCAAGCTTGACAGTATGATATCAATGGTAATAATCTGGAGAAACTTCTTGTTAATAATGATAATTAGACCATCTCCCTTGATCTTTATGGTCAATTATTGCCAGAAATAAGCCAAATAAAATAATTTTTTCCCATCCCCTTGCATATTTTCTCGAGCGAGGGGCTTTTCGGTCCCCAAAATCCTTACAATAGGAGATGAAGATAGCCTGAAAAGTTGGAGAATATGAATTATCTCATTGCCGTGTTAGCTGATCGCATAGAAGCAGAAGAAGCTGCCGTTGCCCTCGAAAAAGCGGGAATTCCCCAATCTCAAGTGACCATTCTCGGTCGAGGCTATAAAAGTGCCGATGAGTTCGGTTTGATCGATCCCTTCCAGCAGGCCAAAAAACGGGCTACTCTCATGGCTTTTTGGCTAATTCCCTTCGGTTTTGCCGGGGGCTACCTTTTTAACCTGATTACGGGATTGCATACCTTTGATTGGGCCGGAGAACCGGGCAATCATATCGTCGGCGGCATTGCTGGGGCGATTGGGGGGGCGATGGGCAGTATTTTCGTCGGTGGTGGCGTGGGTTTATCGTCCGGCAGTGGCGATGCACTTCCCTATCGCAATCGTCTCGGTGCGGGAAAATATATTATTGTCGTGCAGGGTTCGGAAAACCTGAAAAATCAAGCGACTCTTATCCTCCGCCAATTTAACCCCGAAAATCTGCAAGGATACGCCCTAGAACAGTGAACGGTTATTAGGAATAGGTTATCGGTCATCTGATTTTTTCCTAAGAATTTTTGATTAATTACCAGAAAACAATGTTACCAAGAGAAGAATTACTAAAGGGTGTTGAAAACCGCGAGGACATAGCGAAAGTTATTGATAAAGCCGAACAAGCGATTAAGACTTGGGAAGTGACGGTGACAGACTTTCTTTCTCCTGCGGTTTTGGCGGAAGTAGAACGAGTTTTTCAGCGTTTAACTGATGTATCAATGCAAAAATGGGGCGGTTATCCCCAAGCGGAAAGACAGCGCCTCGGTATTGCTAGAGTTGATTTACCTTTGGCAGTAACAGATATTCCCCTATCTGCCCTTGATATTGCCGGTAATTTTCTGTTTGATACCGCTAACCATCGGGATTTTTTAGGGGCGATGTTGGGGACGGGGATTGTTCGGGAAAAAGTCGGCGATATAATCGTTTTAGGTGAGCGAGGAGCGCAGGCAATTGTAGTGCCTGAATTGGCAGATTTTTTATCTGCTAATTTACTACAAGTGCGTTCGGTTCCCGTGAAAACTAGCCCGATTCCTTTGACGGAATTAAAAGTTAGACCACCGCAAAAAAAAGAAATTAATACTGTGGAAGCTTCCTTACGTTTGGATGCGATCGCATCGGCGGGTTTTGGCATTTCTCGCAGTAAAATGGCCGAAGCAATTAGCGCCGGGGATGTGCGAGTTAACTGGAAAGATATCAGTCAATCTAGTTATAACGTTAAAACCGGTGATTTGATTTCTTTTCGGGGAAAAGGTCGTTTAGAAGTGGGTGAGGTGACTGTGACAAAAAAAGAGCGCTATCGGGTTCATTTAACTAGATTTATTTAGTTTTTTCTGTCTCTAGAATTTGTTATTAGACAGATTAATTGCCATGGCTGAGAATTTCGCCTTAATCGTGCAACTGTGTCAAGTTAGTCCCATCGGTAAACTATTACCGGGGGCGCTTTATGTTCATCAAGAAGCATTACAGCAACTGGATCCTATCCTTCAGGATTACGAACAACAAGCAAGAATTAATCAGCATTTATCTGAGGCAACAATAATTAAATTTAGCACCGATAAACCGAAAATATCCTATCTTTTTTATCCCGATTTTGATCGGGAACCTCACCCAGTTTTAACTAAAAGTTTAGTGGTAGATATGGGGACATTAATCTTAAGTGAATGGAATTATCAAAATGCTGATAATCCGCCCATTTTACACCGAAAAGAAACTTTTGTTACTAGGGACTATCCTCTTTATGAAGAATTCGAGCATCTTACAAAAATCGAGAGTGCTTTAGGACTTTTAAATAGTTCTTATCCCATCGGTACTAAACAGGAATGGCAACGGCTTTTAAGAAAGCATCACCTTGATTTTGCAGGAGATTATTTAGTTTGTAATCTAGAGGGACAAAGGGAAAAATCGATAATAATTGATCGCCACAAAGCCGCTCTTGTTCGCAAAACCCTTTCTCGTCCAGCAAGATTAGCATTAGCGGCGGGATTATTTCTTCCTGAAACCACTTTTTTTGATTACGGTTGTGGTTATGGAGGTGATATAGAACGCATAGCTGAACAGGGTTATCAAAGTGAAGGTTGGGATCCGTATTATCGTCCCGATAGTCCTTTAATTGAATCTGATATTGTTAATTTAGGCTATGTAATTAATGTTATTGAATCCGCGGAAGAACGACAGGAAGCTTTATTAACAGCTTGGCAATTAACCCGTCAAGTTTTAATCGTTTCGGCACAGATTTTAATTGATGATAGCGAACGGGGTCTAATGGCTTATGAAGATGGAATTATAACCCGTCGAAATACCTTTCAAAAATACTATCAACAGGAAGAACTAAAACAGTATATTGATAATACTTTGGGGGTTGATTCTATTCCGATAACTTTGGGAGTTTATCTAGTTTTTCGAGAGGAAGAGAAAGCGGAAGCTTTTCGTTTATCCAGATGTCGTTCCCGCACTACCACTCCTAAAATTAAAACCCATCTCAAACGCTTTGAAGATTACGAAGATTTATTAACTCCCCTAATGGAATTTTACACCCAGCAGGGACGTTTACCCGTTGCAGGAGAATTATTGCAAGAGGAGGAAATTAAGGCAGAATTTGGCACTTTTAGACGCGCTTTTCAAGTGATTCTACAAGTAACAGAAGCGGAAGAATGGGAGATAATTGCCGACAAAAGACGCGCCGATCTTTTACTTTATTTAGCTTTAAGTCAATTTAGCCACTGTCCGAAAGTACGGGAATTATCCCCCGCTACCCGTGCCGATTTTAAAGCTTTATTTGGCAGTTATCGCAATGCTTGCGCTTTAGCAGAAGAAGTGTTAATAAGTGCGGGAAATCTGCCAGCGATCGCTCGTGCTTGTGAAAATAGTTCCCTAGGCAAACTTTCCCGTTATTCCCTAACTATTCATATTAGCATTCTGGAAAAATTACCGATGTTATTACGCTTATATGAAGGTTGTGCTAGTCAAACTATCGGACGGTTAGAAAATGCTAACGTTGTTCGTTTATCTTTTCGTCAACCCAAAATTTCCTATCTCTATTACCCCAATTTTGATACAGAAATTCATCCGATTTTAGCTACTAGCATGGATGTATATTTAGGTTCGGCTGATTTTAGTTTTCGCGATTACCAGGATAGTCCTAATCCGCCAATTCTACACGAAAAAGAGCTTTTAGTAATGGCGGATTATCCTAACTATGATAAATTGGTTCGCTTAACTCAATTAGAAAAGGATTGGGGATTGTTAGAAGATAGAAAAGCGATCGAACGTTTACAGGGTTGGCAAAAATGTTTAGAGGAGAATTGTGCTACAATCAAAGGCTATCAGATCCTGTGGCGAAAAGATGCTGATCCCTATAAAGTGAGGATTTTACGCGCTAAAATTAACGCCAGAAGAAATCAAAATAAGTCTTCCTGAGTAATTAAGTAAAATAGACGAGGTAATTAATTGTATGATGACTACGATTCGGTTACAAGGATTAGAAGATTTCGAGTTAAAAGCTAATGATCCTGAACAAAGAATGTTAATTTCTGGGGTTAATTGGCAACAGTACGAAACCCTCTTAAAACATTTAGAAGATAGTTCCAGTTATCGCATTACTTACTTAGATGGAATGGTAGAAATTATGGCTCCTAGTCGTCGTCACGAAGTTAGCAAAGAAGATATTGGTAGATTAGTAGAAGCTTATTTAGAATATGCTGAAATTGATTTCTGGGGATTAGGTTCCACCACTTTGCGAAAACAGGAAAAAGAAGCGGGAAAAGAACCTGACAAATGTTTTTGTTTATTTACAGAAAAAGAGTTTCCTGATTTGGCGATCGAAATAATCTTAACCAGTGGCAGCCTGAAAGTTTTAGAAGTTTATAAAAGATTGGGAACTCAAGAGGTTTGGTTTTGGCAAGATAATCAGTTAAAAATCTATTCTTTGCAAGAGAATGGCGAATATATTTTAATCCCTAAAAGTGCTTTATTACCAGATTTAAATTTAGAATTATTAGCCGAATACGTCAACCATCCTAATCCCCGTTTGGCTGTCAAAGAATTTCGCTTGCGTTTAACAGAAAATTCCCAGTTATAATAACTATTATTTTTCCATGAATTCTCAAGTAAAATTTAACCTATCTATCCTAGGGATATTTTTATTTTCTCTGGCGATAAGATTTTGGAATCTCAGTCAATTTAATACACTTGTTTTCGATGAAGTTTATTATGCTAAATACGGCAATGAATATCTAATCGGTAAAGATTTTTTCCAGTCTCATCCACCGTTAAGTCAATATTTAATTGCTATTAGTATCTGGATTGGTTCCCATTTTCCTGCCGATCCTGAAACCATTAATAATTTAACAGGTTCCCTGCGCTCAACTTTTAGTTATCGCTGGTTAAATGCTTTGACTGGTTCTTTTATTCCCCTAATTATTGGGGGAATTGCTTATCAATTAACCCAGAGAAAAACTGTATTTTTAATCACAACTTTCCTCGCTAGTTTAGAAGGATTATTTCTGGTGGAATCCCGCTATGCTCTCAACAATATTTACTTAATTTTATTCGGTTTGTCTGGACAATTATTTTTTTTATTAGCACTCCAGAAAAATCAGAAACTCAATTGGCTATTATTATCAGGAGTTTCTTTCGGTTTAGCGGCAAATATTAAATGGAATGGCTTAGGATTTTTACTGGGAATATTTATTTTTATCGGTATTGCTTGGTTAATAAAATTATTTAATCAAGAGCAGTCAAAAGATCATCTTTGGACAAAGGCAACTAACCTGAGATTAGAGGACATTTTTATCGCTTTAATTGTCTTTCCCCTAGTTACCTATAGTTTACTGTGGATACCGCATCTTCTCGTCAACCATCAATATAATTTTTGGCAAGTACATCAGGAAATTTGGTCATTTCATCAGAGAATAAAAGGTAATCAATCTGATGTTCATCCCTATTGTTCTCCCTGGTATAGTTGGTTAGTAATGGGGCGACCAGTGGCTTATTATTTTGAGAGATTAGGTGATAAAATTTATGATGTTCACGCTATGGGAAATCCGTTTTTGTGGTGGTTTTCTACGGGAGCGATTCTAGTGGTTTTTAGTCGATTATTTAACCGAAAAGAGCGGGTAATTTCCGCCTATCTTATCTGTAACTATATTGCCAATCTGCTGCCCTGGTTAAAAATTAGTCGCTGTACCTTTCTCTATCATTATATGGCTGCCTATAGCTTCACTTTGATTGCTCTAGCTTGGCTCTTAGCCGATGGGTTAGAAAGTTCCAGTCCTATTTATAAAAATGGCTCGCGCTCGCTGATAATTTTGATAATTTTTGCTTTTATCCATTGGCTACCAATTTATTTAGGCATTCCCCTGTCAGTGCGGGATTATTATCTGAGAATGATTTTTCCCAATTGGATTTAGGATGAAATTAGCCGCAAAAACTGATACAATAAAATCATGATAAAAAGCGATCGCAGGAGTTATGGGTAAACAAAGAATCTTATCTGGTGTGCAACCAACTGGCAATTTACATTTAGGCAATTATCTCGGTGCGATCCGCAATTGGGTGGAGGGACAAAAAGACTACGATAATTTCTTTTGTGTGGTCGATTTACACGCGATCACCGTTCCCCATAATCCCGCCACTCTTGCGGAGGATACTTTAGCAATTGCCGCTCTATATTTAGCCTGCGGAATTGATTTAGAATATGCGACTATCTTTGTCCAATCCCACGTTAAAGCTCATACAGAATTAACTTGGTTATTGAATTGTATCACCCCTTTAAATTGGTTAACCGATATGATTCAATTTAAAGAAAAAGCGATTAAACAGGGGGAAAATGTTGGCACAGGTTTACTCGATTATCCCGTGCTAATGGCCGCCGATATCTTACTCTACGATGCCGATAAAGTACCCGTGGGAGAAGATCAAAAACAACATTTAGAATTAACCCGCGATATAGCCGTTAGAATTAATCATCTTTTTGGACAACCGAAACAACCAATTTTAAAACTTCCTGATCCGATGATCCGCAAGGAAGGAGCGCGGGTGATGAGTTTAACCGATGGCCGGAATAAAATGTCTAAATCCGATCCTTCCGAGATGAGTCGGATTAATATTCTCGATAGTCCCGATGTTATTGCCAAGAAAATTAAACGCTGTAAAACCGATCTAGTTAAGGGTTTAACTTTCGATGATCCGGAACGGCCCGAATGCCATAATTTATTAACTCTCTATAGCATTTTATCGGGAAAAAGTCAAGAGGTGGTCGCGGGAGAATGTGCCGATTTAGGTTGGGGACAATTTAAACCGATGTTAACAGAAGTTACCATAGAATCTCTGAAACCTATTCAGGAAAAATACGCTCAAATTAGAGAGGATAAAGATTATTTAGCCACAGTTTTACGCCAAGGTCGTCTCAAAGCAGAAGCGGTGGCCAATCAAACTCTCGATCGAGTCAAAAATGCCATGGGTTATTTACCACCATTTTAGAGAAAATAAAACCAGAGATGTCTGGGGCGAATTTCTGCTAGGCTGTCCAGAGAAACTCGCTCTAATAACATTCATCGCCAGAGGGTCGCGAAATTCCGCCGTAATTTTCCCTAAAAATTCGTTTTCTATCTGTTGAGTTGGATTAGTTTTAGCTACTGCTTGCTGTAATTCTTGGCTATACTATGCTAGATGTTGGGACAATTCAATTATAGTTTTTTCTAGTTGTGATTAGCCTTTTTTAACTTGTTTTCGCAGTTTCAATCATTGGAAATGCGATCGCCAATAAAAGTAGCAGAGTCCGGCAGTTACCCCAAGACTAAGAATTGTTATCCCCGTGGGAATTTCCCACATCCCCGACTCGGTTACTAATATGTTGTACTATTGTAATAAGAGGATTTTTTTCCTGAAAAATTGTCATATTTGAGGTTTTGATTATGCCTTATACAAACGAAGAAGGTGGACGCTTAAATAATTTCGCCGCCGAACCGAAAGTTTATCAAGCGGATCCCCCGACTAAATCGCAACAACGTAATTATATTTTCTGGGGTGTTGCTGCGATCACACTTGTGGGTGGACTGTTAGCCGTCGCTTTTTACGCATCCCAAGCTGGCTAAAATTTAGTCCCTCGTAGTTGCGATTTAGCCCTTTTTACTCCTCTTTAGTGCTAAAATCACAACTACTCCCTGTTTTAGGGCTTTTGAGCCTGAATTAATGCCACTGCTGATTGAGACTTAGCCGCAGTCCCCTGTTTACCCTGAGATAACGCTAGACGAGCTGCCGCCTCTAAATCAGCGATCGCTTTTTCCCTGTTTCCCAATTTATAATGGGTTAAACCCCGATTGTGGTACGCTTCGGCAAAATTAGCATTGATTTTCAGACTCTCATCATAGTCCCTTAAAGCCATTTCCTGCTGTCCGGCTCGGTTATAGGCTAGAGCGCGATTATAGAAAATGCGATCCTGTCCTCTGGTTCCCTGTAAACTCAAAGCTTTTGTGTAATCCTCGATCGCTTCTGCGTGTCTTCCCAAGTCATCCTTGGCATTACCGCGATAAATAAAGAAATCAGCAAAATTTCCGTTTAAAGTAATCGCTTTTGTGCAATCTTCCACCGCTGCCTCGTATTTTTTCGTCAGATAATAGGCATAACAACGATTACCGAGAGCATTAACATAATTGGGGTTGATTGTCAAGGTCTGGGTATAATCTGCGATCGCTCGCTCGTACTGGCCGAGAACTAATTCCGCATAGCCGCGATTATAGTAAGCATCGGCATCCTTCGGTTCTAATTGTAGAGCTTGAGTAAAATCTGCGATCGCCCCTGAGTAATCCCCTGCGCTTAAACGATCCACCCCCCGATTATAAAATTCTACAGCCTTGACGGGGTTAGCGGTAGTTTGAGAGCTTAGGGGAGAGATAGTCAGTAAAAAAGTCGCTATAGCTATAATAATTGTCAATTTTTTCTTAATTTTCATAATCCGTTCACCTAAACAATTCAAGGTAAAATTAAACAGCCCTACTTACAGGTCAAAATATCATGATTAAATCTCTTTTGGCGACTTTCCTCCTAATCACCACCCTCCTCTTCACCGCTTGTGCAACTCCCATCGCTGGACTGCAAGGATACACCAGTGGCAGCCAAGGCTATCAATTTTTATATCCTAAGGGTTGGACGCAGGTGGATGTGAAAAAAGTTGCAGGAGTAGATGTGGTTTTTCATGATCTGATCGAAACGAGTGAAAATTTAAGCGTTATTATCAACCCCGTCCCCGACAATAAAACCTTAACAGATTTAGGGACACCCTCGGAAGTTGGCTATCGTCTCCTAAAAAATAACAGTCTTAACCCCAATCTTGATAAGGAAGTAGAATTAATTCGCTCAGAATCTCATCAAATCGACGGCCAAGATTATTATATCCTCGAATATCAAGTTAAATTAGCCAACGGCCAAGAACGTCATAATCTGGCCAGCGTCACGGTTAATAATAATAAACTCTATTCTTTTAATCTTTCCACTTCCCAAAAACGTTGGACGCAAATTCAAGAACTCTTTGAAACTATCGTTGATTCTTTCTCGGTTAGTTAGGGAAACTGGCAACAGGCAATAGTAAAACGTAGGGTGCGTTAGACGGCAAAAATTCCTGTTTTGACTTAAAGGTAACAATCCGTCGTAACGCACCACCTATCATCAACTAGGTAGCCGGTTTACAATTAAAGATAACAGACAAAGAACCAGAAGCCTGTCCCACTATCTAACAATTATCTAACAATTAATTGAGATTACTTACTGAGTCAGTAATCAGTGGGGAAGTGGTAACTGATAACTGATAACTGGTAACTGATAACTGGTAACTGATAACTGGTAACTGATAACTGATTACTGATAACTGATTACTGATAACTGATAACTGGTAACTGATAACTGATAACTGAATATGAGTAACTCGGAAGAAAATAGACTAGATAGACTCGAATCTCTTGCTGAAAATACCCTAACAGAACTACGGGAGATTAAATCAGGATTACAGGAGATTAGATTAGGATTACAGGAGATTAAATTAGGACGACAGGAAACCAATCAGGGATTAAAAGAAACTAGAGCGATCGCTAATTCTAACGTCAAATTGATCGAAGCGTTAACTAATAGTCTTGCTCAGTCTAAAAAAGAATGGGAAAAAGACAGACAGGGACTTGATCAACTGCTAGGACAATTAACTCGATCGAGGTCAGATTTTTATGAGGTTCAGTCAGATTTTTACAATCGATTTAACAATGAAGAAAGAGAATCCCGCATGGTTGAGATTTTAGAGCGTTATTTTCCCCCCGAAAATCCTGCCAATTCCTAGCAGAAATAGCTAAAAACCTGATAACTGATGGTGGGTTACGGCAAATAGATAAATTGATAATTAAGTCTAATAATTTGTCATTGCCTAACCCACCCTACCTAACTTTTCTCCTTTTTCCTTTAAAACTTATGTCCATACCCTTGATTCTTGCTTCCGCTTCTCCTGCGCGTAAAAAACTATTACAAATGGTGGGAATCGATCCAATTGTGCAGGTGAGTAACTTTGATGAATCGACAATTAATGCCGATGATACTCTCCATCTTGTCCAAACTTTAGCCCAATGTAAAGCGCAAACGATCGCCCCTAAATTTGATACAGGATTGATTCTTGGTTGCGATTCCGTCTTAGAAGTAGCGGGGGAAGTCTATGGCAAACCCAAGGATAAATCAGAAGCGATCGAGCGTTGGCAAAAAATGCGCGGTCAGGTGGGTACACTCTATACAGGTCATGCTTTAATCGATCGAGTTAATCATCAAACTTTGACTCGTTGTGGGATCACTAAAGTTCACTTTGCCAATATCAGCGATGAAACAATTATTGCCTACGTTGACACCGAAGAACCCCTCAAATGTGCCGGCTGTTTTGCCCTAGAAGGAAAGGGGGGTCTATTCGTGGAAAGATTAGAGGGATGTCACAGCAATGTTATCGGTTTAAGTTTACCCCTATTTAGGCAGATGTTAACGGATTTTGGCTACCAAATCACTGACTTTTGGTGATATTTTGGCTGATAATTTCCCCAAATTTATTGACAAAAGGGCTTGACAAATTCTCAAATTTGTGTTAACCTTTTATTATAATGGGAATCCGTGTCGCCCTGCGAACCCCTCTTTTTTCTATCGGATAGCCCCAAAATTTTTAACCCTTTCCTTTTCACTTTTTCCCGAAAAAACTATGTCTTGCTTGCGCGTGGGAATTGCCGGTCCAGTGGGTTCAGGAAAAACAGCCCTGCTCGATGCTCTGTGTAAAAATTTGCGGGATCAATATCCGATCGCCGTAGTCACCAATGACATTTATACTCAAGAAGATGCCCAATTTTTAGTGCGATCACAAGCTTTAGCCCCGGAAAGAATTTTAGGAGTAGAAACGGGAGGATGTCCCCATACAGCTATTCGCGAGGATGCCTCAATTAACTTAGTTGCCATTGAACAGTTAGAGAGAAAATTTGCTAACTTAAAGCTAATTTTTCTGGAAAGTGGTGGTGACAATTTAGCGGCAACCTTTAGCCCCGAATTAGTAGATTTAACCATCTATGTGATTGACGTGGCAGCCGGAGATAAAATTCCTCGCAAGGGGGGACCGGGTATCACCAAATCGGATCTATTGGTAATCAATAAAATAGATTTAGCCCCGATGGTGGGGGCAGATTTAGGGGTGATGGATAGAGATGCCAAAAAGATGCGCGGGGATAAACCCTTTATCTTCACCAACTTGAAAACACGGGAAGGATTAGAGCGAGTGATTGCCTTTATCGAAAAGAATTTATAATAACTATTACTAGGAATAAAAAAGAGAGCGCCAGAAAAATTTAGGTAAAGCTAACATTCTTTTCCAGCGCCAAGGTTCCTGATAGAGTCGATACAACCACTCTAAATTATTGTCACAGAAAAAGCGAGGGGCGCGGATTTTTGTCCCGGACCAGATATCAAAACTACCCCCCACACCTACCCAGATAGCTTGGGGACAGATCTTTCGATGTTCCCTAATCCAATATTCTTGTCGGGGTACTCCCAAACCAACTAAAATTAACCGCGGTTGTTGATCTTTTAACACCTCGATCCAATCGGACATTTCCTCGGAGGATAGATAACCGTGGTTAGCCAGAATGCGGATATTAGGTATCTTTTTCTGCCAATTACTTGCCGCTTGTTCTGTAATCCCCGGTTTACCACCAAAAAAAGCAATAGGAAAACTCTCTCCCTGCATTCCTAACTCAGTAATTAAGGATTCTGATAATTCGATACCGGGGCAGCGGGTTTGTTTTTTGCCCCTTAATTTTAAGTAAATAACAATCCCCGCGCCGTCGGGAATAACTAAATCTGCTTCCCGAATAACTTGGGCTACTTTAGCATCATTTTCCCCTAACATTGCCATTTCTGCATTAAGAGTGACAACGTGGGAACCAAAACCTTGATAGAGGCGATCGATTAACCAACGACTGTAGTTATCGAGGAGATGAACCGGTAAACCAAGAACAGAATATTTGGGGGGAGTTTCTAACATAAGTAGGTAGGTGCTAAAAGTTGTCAGACACCCCCCTTATTAAGGGGGGATTAAGGGGGGATCAGAGGTAAAATCTATCTTCAATTTAATTATAAATACTTACTTATAATTCATCTTGATTTAGTTGTCATTTTATCGAGAAATTGGCACAAAATCCATCCCAAAACTAGAACGAGAACCGGGTTCAACTACCACTAATTGCACGGATTGATTGCGATCGCCAGACGGTAAAAATCGCACGGGATTAGTCGCCCCGGGCACAGAAAAATCACTGCTTCTTAACGCCCGTTGAACTCCCTCGCGGCTAGATTCTGCCTTAATGCCAGCGATTAAAGCCTGGGTAGCGTCATAGGCGGTGGCAGTGCGCCAATTTACGTCTCCTTGCCACAATTGGCGGGAATTATTCACAAAAGGACTATTCGGATTAGCCCCCAAATGCCAAGCGACAGCCACAACCATGCCCAGGGCATTTTTTCCGCCTACATCCAGAGTTTTCGGGCTATAAACGTCATCACCCGCCACAATCGGTAATTTTCGACCGTTGATTTGAACCACCTGCAAAGCCTTATCTAGGGTACCACTATCCCCAAGAAGGGCGATTAGATTTGCTCCCTCCTGTTGAGCTTGTTGGAGGCTTTTAGACGGGGAAAAAGTCAGGGAAGATAGATCAAATTCACTCACCACTTGACCTCCTCCTAATCCTAAAGCGGTGGTAAATTCAGATTTTAGGGATTGACTATAATTACTTTGGGAGTTAAAAAATACCACTGCCTTGACGTTAGGATTTTTTTGCAAGCTAGATTCGGCTAATGCCCGTGCCGCCACAAAATCACTGGGAACAGAACGAAAAATATAGTCACCAAAATTGGAGAGTTTAACTGAGGTACTGACGGGGGAAATCATTACTAATCCTGCTTTTTGATAGATAGCAGCCGCCGCTAAAGAGGTGTCACTGCTAGTGTGTCCTACTACTCCTAAAATACTGTTGTCAGCCGCTAATTTTTGGGCAATTTGAGCGGCAATTTCGGGATTATAAGCATCATCAGCAATGAGAACTTTTAAAGGAGTGCCATTAATTCCCCCGGCTTGATTGATTTGATTTTGAGATTGGGCAACTCCTCGTAAAATTTCTAGGGAGGTGTTGACACTGCCCCCAATTGGCACGGAAACGGCGATAGTATAGGACTTAGCTTGACCAATACGGGCGTTATTTAAGTAGATGAGAGCTTCCGGATCATTTTGATTAGTTTGCAGGGATTTTTCTAGGAGGGAAACTGCTTGCTGAAAGTCTCCTTTTCCGAGTGCCTGTATGGCGGCTTGTTTGTCAAAAGAAGCCCCTTCAACTATTAATAAGTTTTCCCCTTGACTAAATCTTGCTTGTGGCGATACCGGTTTTTGCCCCAGTTCAGGAAGATTGGTTGGGTTATATCTTTCTTGAAAACGATTGTATAACCACCAACTACCTGCCCCAAAAAATAGTAGGGTAATCAGCAGGGCTAAAAGCAGGGGAACGGTCTCATTTTTCTGGCTCATGGGCTGATCAACTAAGATTAAATTAATGGTTTAATCGAGATTTATAGTTAATAAAAGTAACATTTTTTTGTTTTTCATAGGGCTAATCCAAGTCTGAATGTCACCAATATCCGCTCTACCTTGATAGAATACCTCATTGCGGGTCTGATAGTCAAGACATTGTTTAAATGCGTCTTAGTTTATTAGGGATACTTTACCTTTTTGTTTGGGAATCTTCCAAATGTTTTACCAAAACATTGGAGGATAAAGGACCGTGTAAATGACTCCAGGGTAAAACCTGTTCTAAACGCCATTGCTGATGGACGTAATAATCTAGAGGGGGAATTTGTCCTTTTAGTTCCTTAAAAGCCCGTTTATAACTGCCCAAAGAATCACCGTAGCCACGGGTTAATTCTAATAGGGAAGTTAAGCGGCGATCACCTCTAGATAATAGGGCTTGAATCACCGACCAATTATAACTTTCTGGACGAAATTCTATGCCCTGTTTACCTAATTGTTTCTCTAGATATTTTAATCTTTTTTCAGCCATTTTATTAACTCCAAACCACTGAAAAGGAGTGTGGGATTTAGGCACAAAGGTGCTGCAACCGAAAGAGATTCGCAGTCCAGAGGCGGCTTTTTTTAAGGCTATTAACATTTCCACAGTCGCTGCGATATCTTCGGCTTCTTCTCCCGGTATTCCCACCATACCATAGAGTTTTATCCCTTTTAAACCGCCCGCTTTGGCATTAATAGCAGCTTGGATAATTTCATCATTGGCTAACTTTTTGTTGATAATTTCCCGCAGGCGATCGGAACCACTTTCTACGGCAATAGTAATTGATTTGCTGTCTCTTAGGGATAAAATTCTGGCTAATTTTTCTGTGACAGTATTAGTTCTAACCGAAGCGATAGAGAGTCTAACTCCCTCAAATTTTGCTTGAAAAAGATAATCGAGTAAGGTTTCAAATTCAGGATGTTGGCTGACGGAAGCACCTAATAAACCCAAGCGATCGGTCACTTTTAAACCTTTTTCAATGGCAGGTATTAAAGATTCTAAACTAGCGGTACGAAAGGGTAAAGTTAGATAACTAGCTAAACAAAAACGGCACATTTCTGGACAACTTCGCACCACCTCTACCATATAAATATTCTCCCATGCGGCTTGTTTTGTTACCACCGTAGAAGCAGAAAGAGTGTTACTGCGATAGGTTTGTTTACTAACAAAGGCAGGAACATTATTATCTATGGGTAGAATTGCTGTAATTTCACCTTCGGGACTATCATAATTAACGGTATATAAACTAGGAACATATACCCCCGGAACCTGGGCTAAATGACGGAGTTTTGTCGAGCGATCAGCATTTCTAACCTCTTGATACGCATTAATCAAATCGGCAATTAAATTTTCACCATCTCCCAATAAAATTACATCAAAAAAAGCGGCAAAAGGTTCGGGATTAGCGGTTAAAACTGGCCCACCACCAAAAATTATCGCTTCTCGATCTTGCCGTTGATGACTGTGGCAAGGAATTTCTAAAGATTCTAACAGCGAGAGGATATTAACATAGTCCAATTCCCAAGAAAAGGAAAAGCCGACTAATTCGGGATAACGGGGTAAAGATTCTTGAAAATCCGTAAATAAACGACTAACTTGTATATCTGATCGCAGGGCTAAAGTTGCCCAGACAATTTGATAACCTAAACTGGTTATACCCACGGAATACTGATTAGGAAAAGCAAAAATGG
Organism: Microcystis sp. T1-4; assembly: GCF_000297435.1. Taxonomy (GTDB): domain Bacteria; phylum Cyanobacteriota; class Cyanobacteriia; order Cyanobacteriales; family Microcystaceae; genus Microcystis. Next base: position 28,134 of record NZ_CAIP01000391.1, read on the forward strand.
TTCTAATGGCATCACTGTGGGGGATTGCGGAAGTAAAGAGTAGTTTTTCGTCTTGTAAGATGGTCATTTCAGTTATCAATTATCAGTTGTCAGTGACTACCG
>NZ_CAIP01000390.1 GCF_000297435.1 Microcystis sp. T1-4
GTTTTCTTTATCTTTGTTCTAGTAGTTCATAGCCTATATTTTCTGCTACAGATGAATTCTTTTAACTCTTTAACCAAAAAACACTATAGCATCAGCTTACTTGCTTCCCTGTGCATTTATTCAATTTGGTTAACCCGGATTTTTACCAGTCGATTTACTGTTTTTGGATGGTCAGAAGGCAGTTTACCTCTAGGGGTACTTGGGCAAAGATGGGTAGGAATGATTGCTCGTTTATTTTATAATTTTAGTTTAGCCAATCCCACCATCACCCCGATTATTGAATACTGCCTAATTATCCTTGTCATCATCTCCTTTATTTATCTGGGCAAAAAAGCCGATAAAAAAGTTTTTACCCTGATCATTCTCCTGACAATTATCCCCTTTTTCTCTCTTTTAGCTTGGGATCTAATCCGAGGATTTCGCTACACGGCTGTGGGCAGATTTTACCTACCGAGTTTTCTCGGTGTGCTGCTGGCAGTTACCTTTTTACTAAGCAACGGATTACAGCAGCGCCAAGGCTGGGCAAAAATTCTCTTAATATTCTTGCTAGTTCTCGGATTAATTGCCAAAATTCCCTATCCACCGCCGGCAACTAGATATGTGGGCTATGGTAGCAATATTCCCAATGCTTATACAATGATTAATCGCAGTCAAAAACCTCTAATTATTTCAGAACATTGGTTAGATACCTTGCCCCTGATTCATACCACCGCTGCTAAGACAAAGTATTTATTTGTTCAGTCGGACCCTAGGGTTTCCATCCCATCCTTAAAAAATCAATTTACCGATATTTATCTCCTCAATCCTTCCCCCAGTCTCAGAAAATATTTAGATGACCGGTCTGTACAATTATCCCCTACGGAAAATCAAGCCTTTTGGCGAATTGATTAAAAAGCCATTAACCCCTCTTGCCAAAACGGACCACAACCTGATAGACTCAATAAATCAAGGCTTCGGGGAATAGGATCGGGCAGTTCATCCCTAAGAGGGATTGACTTTTACAAGGGTTTATGCTCGCTCCACTGGAGAGTCCCCGAAATCCGGTGATTAAGAGTTTTAGCCTCTCGGCTACTGGACTGACTAAGCAGACCTAACCAATTCAACTGTATGATACCGAGTCAAGACATCGGCGAGGCAGTAGATTCAGTCAGGAAAACTGACGCACAAGACTTCTCTAATTTAATGCCTAGACCTGGCTGGCAACAAGTGGCGGGTTTAGGTAGAGGCTGTTTGTGGTATTGAACCCCGATTCTTTTCGTTCTTTACCGGTTTTAGTGATTGCCAATAGGGATTTTAAGCCCGTAATTGGTTAAAAATTTCTATTTATTCGCAAAAATCCCCAGTCGCTCCCTGTACTAATCCTAGAGATCGACTTCATAATTAGTAATTTTCCCCAACCCATTCTCTGGAAATGACCTTCCAGAACAATTTAGTTATTTTATGAGTAGCAATGCTTTAACCGATCGTGAACATCTAATCGAACTGTATAATCGAGGTGAACGCAACTTTGCCGAAGTCAGACTTAGCGGAGTCAATTTAAAGAGACAGTGTTTAAACCAGATTAATCTAAGTCATAGTTACTTAAAACGGGCTAATTTAACCGAAGCTTGTTTAATTAACGCTAATTTTAGTGCTGCTTCCCTAGAAGAGGTTAATTTAAGCAAAGCTTGTCTTATCGATGCTAACCTAACCAAAGCCGAGCTTTCTGGGGCAAATTTGCGCCAAACTAACCTAAGCGGCGCAATTTTGAGTAATACCATTCTCAAAAAGGCTGATTTAAGTTCTGCCTGTTTAATTCACAGTAGCTTACTTTTTGCCCAACTATTCAAAGCAAATCTGGAAGCGGCTAATCTCACCTCAGCCACTTTAACCCATGCCATGGCGGTGAAAGTTAACCTAAAACGGGCTATTCTCACTCGTGCTATTCTTAGCTCTGCTAATCTTAGCCATGCTAACTTAAAAGAGGCTAACCTAATTCGAGCCTATCTCTATCAAGCTAATCTGGAAAACTGCCAGCTTCAATACGCCGACCTCAGCTATGCCGATTTGCGCGGAGCGGATTTACGGGGGGCGGATTTACGTTATGCTAACCTGGAAGGGGCTAATCTGACGGGAGCTAACCTCAATTGTAGTGATTTTGAGGGAGCTAACTTAACCGGTGCCGATTTAAGCAAAACTGACGCAAATAAAGCCAATTTTCGCCAGGCTAACTTAACCGGTTGTAATCTGCTCGGTGCTAATTTAGCCTCCGCTAACCTTTACGGTGCTAATCTACACCAAGCGGGATTACTCTTGAGTTATTTAGTGGGAAGCAATCTTAAACGAGCTAATCTCAAACGAGCTAACTTAATTGGGGCGATTTTAACCGAAAATAATCTTCTTTCCGCTTCCCTCGAAGAAACTATTCTTCCTAACGGTAGTCGCGGTAATCTCCTTTCCTAATATAGCAATTTCCATAGTTGTGAGGTACAGAGTCTTAGGTTTTGAGGAGTCAGGAGTTAAGATTTTGGTGTACCTCATGAGATTGGGAAACGCTATATTCCTAGAAAAACCTGGTTGTAGAGACTTTTCTGCCGAGGTTTCTATAACCGTGGGGAGTGGGGAGACCACTTCGTGCGCGTTGCGGGGGGGAGATGGGAGAATAACTAGGGTCTGCTGAAAAAGTTTTTGCCGCAAACCCTATGATAGTTTTCTAAAAAAATACCTAACCAAATTTTTGGCTAGGTATCTATCAATTTACTTCCTTTGTCGAAAATGTTGCCAGATAATTTAACTAACACCAATTAGTGAAACCTGCAATTTAACATCGCCGCTACCTTTGTATATATCGGCTAATTGACTAATATTTTCTAACTCAATTGCGGGAGCAGTTCGTTTAATTAAACCAGTTAAAACTTTACCCGGTCCCACTTCGATCGCTTTTTCCACACCCACATCTGGCAATTTTAACATAATTTCTCGCCAGCGAACCGAGCTAGTCATCTGCTGAATGAGATAACTTTTTAATTCCTCCGCATCGGTGATCGGTTGGCTAGGATTAACATTAGAAATAACGGGAACTTTTGCAGACCGAAAATTAACCAATTCTAAAATCTGCTGAAATTGAATAGCGGCATTTTCCATCAAGGGAGAGTGAAAAGCACCGGATACTTTTAATGGCATAACCCGCTTAACTTTCACTTGACCTAATACCAAATCCACCGCTTCAGGAGTCCCAGAAATCACCACTTGTTCGGCACTATTATCATTAGCAATAACTACATTTTCCGTCTGATTAACCACTGTCTCTAGACTGGTGCGATCAAATTTCATTAAGGCGGCCATTTTGCCACCTTCGGCCGCATCCATCAAAAGGGAACGGTTTTGAACTAGATGTAATCCTGTTTCAAAATTAAACACCCTGGCCGCATACAAAGCCGAATATTCACCGAGACTATGACCGGCAACTAGATCGGGAAAATGACCTTTTTCTTGCAACAAATCCGCTAAAATACTCTCCACCACAAATAAACAAGGTTGAGTATAAAGAGTACGAGATAGGGTTTCTTCATCCCCTTGACATTTTTCCAAGACCGACCAACCGAGGATTCTTTCTGCTATTTCTAATCTCTCTTGGCCAAGCGCGCTTTCCGCTAAATCTCCAATCATTCCTAACGCTTGCGATCCTTGTCCCGGGAATATCCACGCTGTTTTCATAAGTTCTTAAAATAGATAGATGTGTTTGGGTCAGTTATCAGTTATCAGTTATCAGTTATCAGTTATCAGTTATCAGTTATCAGTTATCAGTTATCAGTTATCAGTTATCAGTTATCAGTTATCAGTTATCAGATGTGAGTTTTTAGTTTACTGTTTACTGGTTACTGGTTACTGTTTACTGTTTACTGTTTACTGTTTACTGTTTACTGAATTAATCTCCCCAACGGAAGATAATCCCACCCCAGGTTAAACCGGCACCAAAGCCAGAAGAAGCAATAATATCACCTTTTTTGATCTTACCACTCCTGACCGCTTGATCGAGAGCTAGAGGAATCGAGGCCGCGGAGGTGTTGCCATACTCGCTGAGATTGCTGATCACTTTTTCTGGAGGCAGTTTCAGGCGCTCGCTCACCGCGTCCATAATTCTTTGATTAGCTTGGTGCAGAACTAACCAATCGATGTCACTGGTGGTTAAATTAGCCCGATAGAGAGCTTTTTCGATGACCTCTGGCACTTTCGCCACGGCAAAACGATAGACTTCCCGTCCGTTCATCCTTAGGGGCTTATAAGTCCCTTTTTGAACGCTTACCCCCTGCTTAAGGAGCAATTCCTCCCCCTGATATGCGAGATTAAGAGAACTATTCTGGCTGCCGTCGCTATGGAGTTCAAAACCGAGAATGTTATCTTTTGTATCATTTGCTTGACAAACCACAGCACCTGCCCCATCCCCAAAGAGGACACAGGTAGCGCGATCGTTCCAATCCACCCAACGGGAGAGAACATCGGCCCCGATAACCAAGACATTGCGGTAAGTACCGGTACGGATAAACTGGGTGGCGGTGACTAATCCCACCAGAAAACCCGAACAGGCGGCGGTGAGATCAAAAGCGATCGCCCGATTGGCCCCGATCTGACCTTGAACTTGGGCGGCACTACCGAACAGATCATCGGGGGTAGAAGTAGCCAAGAGAATCAGATCGATGTCCCTAGGCGACACCTGAGCCATTTCCAGAGCCTTAATCGCCGCTTGGGCTGCTAATTGGCTCAAAGACACCGATCGATCGGCTAAATAGCGTTTACCGATGCCAGTACGACTTTTAATCCACTCATCGGAAGTCTCGACAATTTGGCTGAGTTCTTCATTACTGAGAAATTGCCCTGGTGTGGCCGATCCACAACCGGTAATGACGACTGCTGCCCCGAATCCGCTCAAAATATTCCCCCCCTTTTCAGTTATCAGTTATCAGTTATCAGTTATCAGTGGGTCAGTTATCAGTGGGTCAGTTATCAGTGACCAGATTTGAGTATTAAGTGAGCAGTATTAAATAGCAGTTTCCCACTGTCTTTTCACTGATTACTGATCACTGAAAAGGCTCACAGCTTAATCTTCACTGTTCACCGACAACTTTTTTAATTGATGATGTCAGCTATTAGTTATCAGTTATCAGTGACCAGATTTGAGTATTAAGTGAGCAGTATTAAATAGCAGTTTCCCACTGTCTTTTCACTGATTACTGATCACTGATCACTGAAAAGGCTGACAGATTAATCTTCACTGTTCACCGACAACTTTTTTAATTGATGATGGTGGTCATTGTAGGCTTGAATGCGCTCAGAAACGCGATTATCAACGGCATTTTTCGCCTGTCGGATGGCGTTAAAAATTGAAGGCGCTTGGGAACTGCCGTGACTGATCACACAGACCCCATCGACTCCAAATAACAGCGCACCGCCGTGTTCCGCATGATCCATGCGTTGTTTGATCTGTTTCAGATTGGGTTTAATTAAAGCCGTCCCGACTTTACCCTGTATCCCCCTAGGTAATTCCTCTTTGAGAATTTGTAGGATAATTCCCCCCACCGCTTCGGCAAATTTTAACAGGACATTGCCGACAAAACCATCGCAGACGATCACATCAAATTGTCCCGATAGCACATCCCGTCCCTCAGCATTGCCGATAAAGGGTATTTGCTGGTTATTTTCTAACAATTCGTAGGTTTTTAGGGCGAGATCGTTACCTTTGCTGGCTTCTTCGCCGATATTGAGTAAACCGACTTGCGGTTCTTCAACACCCATAACGTATTTACTGTAAATTGTCCCCATTAGGGCAAACTGCTCTAAATATTTGGGTTTACAGTCCACATTCGCCCCGACATCGAGGATAATCACCGATTTACCTGCCAACATCGTCGGCAGCACCGCACCGATCGCCGGGCGATCGATTCCTTTTAAACGACCTAAACGCAGTAACGCTGCCGCCATGGCTGCCCCGGAGTGACCGGCGGACACCACCGCATCGGCGCGATTTTGTTTGACTAAATCCATGGCCACATTAATCGAGGCCGCTGGTTTGCGACGGATAGCGGTGATCGGTTCTTCGTCCATGGCCACCACTTCCTCTGCGTGGACGATGGTGAGATTCTTGGGACGGGGATGATGCTGGAAATAAGCCTCAATCCGTTCAGAATCGCCGACTAATAATACTTCTACATCTAATTCTTCGGAAGCTCGCATCGATCCCGCGATAATCTCGTTGGGAGCGTGGTCACCTCCCATCGCATCTACCGCGATTCTTGCCCGATTTAATGCCGTTTCTGCCATTGAGTCAGTGGGATAGAAATCTTTAATAAGTTGAGCGGCAGCTCTTGACAAAAGCTGGCCGATCGAGGATTAGTGTTTTCTGATCGAGCAATTGTTAAAAATTACCAATCATCTCTATACAATAAGGCATCATTGCGATTAAGGAAAAGATGTTCTCAGTTTTTAATTTGGCAGTTTTCGGCTTTCTCTTCGGTTGGCTGGGGGGGCAATCCCAACCGATCGCCAATATTCCCCTAATTTCTTGGCAAAATCAGCCTATTTTTGACCTTCCCACCGCTCCCGATCCCCGGGTGGCGGCGATCGTGGCCGATTATCTGCAAGACTTGAGGAAAAAAGGTTTAAACTCTGGTCAACAACGGGTCTTAATTGAGACGGAATGGGCTGATTTAGCTGACCATCAGGGTAATCTGCCCGCTTCGGGGGCTTCTTTAACTAAAATTGCCACTACTCTCGCCGCCGTGGAAACCTGGCCTCTCGATCATCGTTTTGCTACTCGTTTTTACAGCACGGGAGAGGTAAAAAACGGGGTGTTAGAGGGAGATTTAATTATTGAAGGGTCAGGGGATCCTCTCTTTGTCTGGGAAGAAGCGATCGCAGTGGGCAATGGCCTTGATCAATTAGGCATCCGTCAGGTCAAAGGCGATCTGATCATTACGGGTAAATTCGCCATGAATTTTCAAACCGATCCCCTCAAAGCGGGAGAATTGCTGATAATTGGGCTTGATCAATCGAAATGGTCAAAAGAAACCGAAAAAGCTTTTCAAAGCCTTCCTAGCGGCACACAAGCCCCACAGGTGAAGATTTTGGGCATGGTTCGAGCGAGTCAAATTCGCCCCGAAAATGCCCGATTATTGTTGGGTCATCAGTCCTTAACTTTAACGGAACTGTTGCGTCAGATGAATATTTATAGTAATAACGTCATGTCAGAAATGTTAGCGGAGTTGCTCGGTGGCCCGGCGGCAGTGGACGCAATTAATACTAAAATCACTGGGGTAGGAGCGGAAGAAATTCAATTAATTAATGGTTCGGGATTGGGGGTAGAAAATCGCTTGTCTCCCCGGGCAGTTATTGAGATTCTTAAAGCATTGGATCGCAAGTTAGCCAATCAACCGATCAAAGTCGCTGATTTATTTCCGGTGGGGGGACGCGATACCAAAGGAACTATGCAGTGGCGGGCTATTCCCAAAGGAGTAGTGATTAAAACTGGCACTTTAGCCCAAGTTAGTGCCTTAGCTGGAGAAATTCCCACCCAAGAAAGGGGTAAAGTTTGGTTTGTAATTATGAATGCTGGTAGTGGCAATATCGAGGGATTCAGAAATCAGCAGGATCGGGTGTTACAAGCTTTAGATCAACACTGGCAAATTCTCCCGGAAGCTACTAAAGGATCGATTCCTGAAAGGGCCTTTTTAGGTGATCCTAGTCGGGTAAGTCAGGGTTTCTAAGGGGTAGATATCAACTTGACAATCAAATTTAGTTTGATGGTGAGGAACTTTAGCAAGGTTTTATATTCACTTTTGCCGATAAACTGACTACTTTTCTGCCATTTTCTCCTTGTCTTTGCTGCCAATCGGTAAACAAATCATAGTGACAAAATTTTGCCAGTTTTTCCCGAAATTGAGCAAAGGATGTGATGTGTGGTTAAACGGGGTGCATCTCACATTTGCAGAAATACCGACAATCAGCAATTATCAGTGACTCTTAAACTGGTACAAATATATCAACAATCGCGTGTAAGCATCCCACCGAAAAACTAATGCGCGGGGGGTTTGGGGGCGGCGCCACGCCCCCAACGGGGGGTTTGGGGGGTAGAACCCCCCAAAGGCTTGGATTGAGTGATAAAATCGGAAGTGATCACCAATTTTAGAAGATAGTTTCCCTTTAAAAATCCCAACTCAGTAGATTTACAAAAATGAGATGTACTCGGTTAAACGCATCCAGGAATTTTTAAGGATAAAAACACATTTGCGGTAAACCAAGGGATTCTTCCCAACCCATCATGAGATTGAGACATTGTACCGCTTGTCCCGATTGTCCCTTAACTAAATTATCGATCGCTGACATCACGATCACTCGATCGGTTCTCGGATCCACTTCAATACCGAGATAACATAAATTAGTACCACAGGCCCATTTAGTTTGTGGATAGACTCCCCCGGGTAGGATTTTGACAAAGGGAGAAGTGCGATAAAAAGCATTGTAGATAGTGATTAAATCATCCCGCACCAGATTAGGATCCCGTAAAGTGGCGTAAACTGTGGACAGGATACCCCGAACCATGGGCATTAAATGGGGAGTAAACTGGACGCGCACCTCATGACCGGCTAAATCACCGCAAATCTGCTCGATTTCGGGAGTATGACGGTGTTTTCCCGCTACATTATAGGCCCCGACCGAACTATCTGCTTCTGCCAATAACATATTAATTTTAGCTTGTCTTCCCCCTCCCGAAGTTCCCGATTTGGCATCGATAATCGTGGTTTCCGGGACAATTAAACCCTGTTTTAACAGGGGAGAAATCGCCATTAAACTAGCGGTAGGATAACATCCGGGGCAACCGATTAAAGAGGCATTTTTAATATCTTCCCGATAAAGTTCCGGTAAACCGTACACAGCCTTTGCTGCGATCGCTTGATCCTGACGTTCCTTGCCATACCATTTACTATAGGTTTCTAGGCTAGTAAAACGATAATCTGCCGACAGGTCTAACACTTTACAGCCTTTAGCGAGCAAAGGAGGGGCTAAATCACAGGCTAAACCATTGGGTAAACCCAAGAAAACCACTTGACAACGGGAGGCAATTGTGTCTAAATCGATCGCCTCCACATTAAGATTAATGCTATGTCCGAGATGGGGATATAAATCACTGTAGGGTTTCCCCGCGCTACTATCGCCCCCCAGATACGCTAATTCGACAAGGGGATGTTCTTTGAGCAAACGTACCAACTGTACGCCACCATATCCGGAAGCGCCGACAATACCCACTGAAACCTTCTGTCCTTGCGTCATTTCCCTTATTCCTAAAAATCCTTACCGTTAATATAACGTTTTGCTCTGGCTGAATTTTAGCCTAACCGACAGGATTTAAATCAAAAAACTTCCTGTAAAAATCTAGTATCTCGGCCGGGTTGTCCATAAACCGTCAATTTCTCTTGATCCCTAGGCGGTTATCTTAATGATGAAGTACAAAGTTTTCCTTTTAGGGAGTCGTTCATCGGCAGATGAGGCCAAATTAGGTTAAACTCCATCTTGAGGAGAAAAGCTCTAATTCAATCCCCCATATTTACAATTTTGATCGCACTGTAAATTGATAATCTCCTCCCGGTTCTAATTGATAATCGTAGCGTTCTAAAAACCGATTCAAGGGTTCAAAAATCAAAGCCCTACCTAGGGACGGTTGTACTAATAACTTACCTTGAAGAAAATGCCATTGAAACCGCCATTGATATTGTTCCGTCCGCACTTCTCCCTCTAATTTCCCCGTTTGCCAAGATTGCTTAATTATCCGCACATAAGCCGTACTTTCTGGTCGATTACCGCCACTCACCTGAATCCTACCTATAGATTAAATATCAAACATTAAGATAGCGAATTAATCCTTGTTTGTCATTACTTGAGCTAATTTTCTCGACTTTATTCTGGGGAAGTGACTTCATTAACCTTAGAAACCAAGACATTTAACTGAAAAGGTCGCCCCATTTCCTTAGTAATGAATTCTTCCAACAATTCCACCTGTCTGGGGGTAATGCTTTCGGCGGTTCTTACTACTAATCTCACCCGGGGAGGTTGCTTGAGCCAATTAATCGAAGATTCCAATAATTCTGCCCGTTGAAAAGTAATTGTTCGTTGTAATAAAGCTTTTTTGAGCAACCTTGCTAAACGAGCTTGATTGGCCAGAGTTGTAAAACTTATTCCTAAGGGAATTAGCAAAACTGCTGTCAGGATAGAAGTTAAAACTATCGCATTACGCGCCCGATGAAAATTAGAATAACCAGCCAGCAAAAAGACCAACAAACAGGAGAGAGCAATGCCTAATAAATTGGTAATATATAACAGAGTCGCCCCCAAACTTAGGACCCAATTGCCTTGGGATAATCCTAACCCGATCGTACAAACTGGCGGCATTAAAGCCACGGCGATTGCTGTTCCCGCTAAAGTACCTGAAATTTTCGGTTCTATTTTGGCATAACCACTGATTGCCCCCGCAGTAATTGCCACTCCTAAATCTAAAAGATTCGGTTGAGAACGAGCTTGAATTTCACTACCAAATTCGGAAATTCCGATCAATAATCCCAGCAACCAAGCTATCACTAAAGCGATGATCGTACCGACTAAAATTGCCAGGGCTGACTTACGAATTAATCGCCAACTGCCAATTAAACCACCAAAAGCTAGACTACGAATCGGCAACATTAAAGGGGCAATAATCATTGCCCCAATAATCACGGCTGCACTATTGGCAACTAAGCCTAAAGTAGCGATCGTACAAGAACTAACAATCAAAGCTAGATAGGGAAAATCGAGGGACGCTTCTGACCATAAATCGCGCCACATAGCCCTGGATTGTTGCCAGGCCAAAGGTTTTCTTGAGAACCACGAGTGGGGCTGTTCTTTTCTCGTCATTGTGCTGAGGAAGATAAACTTTTCTTTTACTTATAACTTTTTTTGTCTAATCAATGTATATTTGTATCATTTTCTTTAACTAATCTTACCATTTTTTTCTTCGCCTCGATCGATGAAACCTCCTGGCCTCTGCCGACCGCCTTCGTTAACGCTACTAGGCCGGGTAGAAGTTAGCCAAGAAATTACCGACGAAACCCGACAGATTGATCTATTTTTTTCGCCTCATCCAGCGGGGCAAATAACTGTCGATAATCTAGGATTATTAGGTCAAATTGCCCTAAATAGCACTCTCCTAGAACCCTGTGGAAATACAAAATATTTTAGAAGAAGAAGATCGAGAGGTGTTTATGATGTTATCGCAAACTTATCTGGAATGGAAAGAAGCAGTGAGACGACAGGCTAGACAAGAAGCTCTTGAAGAAGGTCTTCAAGCAGGTCTTCAAGAGACGCATCGGGGGATGATCGAAAATTTACTACAAGTGCGCTTTGGACAGTTAGATGATTCTTTTAATCTCGTGATTGAGGGATTGTTATCCTTATCCCCGGGCGAATCTAGCCGTTTATTAATCGAATCCGCCTGCGAGGACTTATTTAAGCGTTTTCACGCTATAACTCCCCAGTAGATGGAAGTAGGGGAGATGGGAGATGGGGGATGGGAGAGGGGAGAAAAAAGCTGACACTGATAACTGATGACTGATAACTGATAACTGACTCCCGACTTCTAACCCAATGTTGGACAAAGATAAACAAAAATTATCTATTGACTCCAAAAACTTGAGAATATTTAAATTAACATTTCGCAATATTTACAAATTCTTAAGAATTAATTGAGAAAGATTTTTATTTAACAACGATGTTGTAATGGTTACAGCGATTTGATAAAATTTCATAGTGGGTTATTCTGTGCTTTTTTGGACAGCAATGGTTGAAACCCTTGCTACACCTACAGGGTGATCTAATTAAGACGGGTAAATCGGTCAATTTTACCCACAACGATGATCTTTTTTTTGTGTAGTTTTATTGCAAAGAAAAAGTTTTTTTGACAAAAAGCGCAAAGTATGCAGTAGCAGTTATGGCAGAGTGGGGAAGTGGGGAAGTGGGGGAATTTCAACTAAAACCCTAAAACCCCAACACCCCAAAACCCTATCACCCGACCACTGATCACTGAATTTACCGTTTAGCGGCAACAATGGCAAAAACGGTGGTATGGGGATCGTCTTTTAAAGTCACCCCTTCCGGCATTTTTAAATCACCCACGAGCAAAGATTGCCCCACACCGATGCCCGACACATCAAATTCGATCACTTCCGGGATATTATCGGCAATACAGGAGACATTAACTTCGTTAACGAACTGTTCGATTAAACCGCCCTGTTTGGTTCCGATCGCTTCTCCAATGGCTTTAATGGGAACAACGATATCGAGCTTACCGTGAGCAGATACCGAGAAGAAACTGAGATGATAGAGATTTCTTTTCCAGGGATGAGATTGCACCTCTTGGATCAAAGCCTTTCCCGTCCAGGGCATTTCGGGAACATTCACATCCACCAGGGTATTATTTACCGAAGCCTTTTTAAGCAGGGTTAAGGCCGCTTTTTCTCCCACCACCAGAGAAACCGATTCCGTGCCGTTGTGGCCGTAGAGAACCGCCGGGATCAAACCCTGACGACGTAGGGCCCTGGGGTTAATATTTTCGGGTCTTTTTTGACATTCAACGCTAACTTGCATAGTTGACTAATCCTCTTTAGCAATGATTTAAAATTCGTAATTATCCCAAGGTGAGCCATTTTCGTCCAAAAGAGCGCGTTTTGGTCCGTGAATGGGATCTTCAACGATAATAGTTTGGTCGCGACTAGCTCCTAGGGAGATAATCGCGATCGGTACTTCCATAATCGCCCCTAGGAATTTTAGATAATCGAGGGCCTGTTTAGGCAGGTCTTCCAGACTGCGACAATCACTGGTGGGTTGTTGCCACCCCGGCATCGTTCGGTAAATCGGTTGACAACGGGCGAATTCCCCGGCACTACTGGGTAAATGGCGACAGGTTTTGCCGTCCAATTGGTAGGCCACACAGACTTTGATTTCCTCTAGGGTATCGAGAACATCCAACTTGGTGATCGCTAGACAGTCTAAACCATTGATTCGCACCGCATAACGACCGATCACCGCGTCAAACCAACCACAGCGACGACGACGGCCGGTGGTGGTCCCGAATTCCGCCCCCCGATCACACAATAACTGCTCGATCTCCCCCTCTAATTCCGTGGGAAATGGCCCTTCCCCCACCCTAGTGGTGTAAGCTTTGGCCACACCGATCACTCGATCGATTACCGTCGGACCGATACCAGAACCCACACAAGCACCCCCAGCGATCGGATTGGAGGAGGTAACGTAGGGATAGGTTCCGTGATCGAGGTCAAGTAGGGTGCCTTGGGCCCCTTCAAAAAGAATATTCTTACGCTTGCGGATTGCTTCGTAGATTTTTAGGGAACTATCGACCACATGGGGACGTAGTTTCTCGGCATATTCTAGATATTCCTCGATCACCGTCTTCGGCTCTAAAGGCGGTAAGTTATATAACTTTTCTAAAATGACGTTTTTATAATTGGTCGTCCATTCTAGTTTTTGCCGCAGATTCTCGGTATTCATCAAGTCGATGACTCGAATGCCGATGCGCTCGGATTTGTCGGCATAGGTGGGGCCGATACCCCTTCCCGTGGTGCCGATTTTATATTTACCCCGTTTTTCCTCGGATGCTTGATCGAGCAGCCGGTGATAGGGCATAGTGACATGAGCCGTTTGCGAGATATAGAGATTGTCCGTGGTAACATTGAGGGCGTGTAATTGCGCCATCTCTTTTAGTAACACCGAGGGATCTATGACTGTTCCCGAGCCGATTATACATTCCGTATCCGGGTAGAGAATCCCGGAGGGAATTAGATGGAGTTTGAACGTTTGATCATCGACGACGACGGTATGACCCGCATTTACGCCACCTTGAGAACGCACCACCACATCCGCCGATCGACTCAGCAGATCCGTGATTTTTCCTTTTCCTTCGTCGCCCCATTGAGCGCCGATTACAATAACGTTAGCCAAGGTATTTTAGTCTAGCTAAAGTTCACACAAACTCCTATTATCTCTCTTGGCCAATACAACTGTCAAGTTATCTCTCTTCGCTAATTGCGGGGAGAAGGCGAGGGTAAAACTCGCCTATTTTCAGGGTTTATTGACCTTCCCGACTGATTTGACGCTCGATAGTTTCGATAGCGGCATTTAATCCCGCTAGACGGGTTTCGAGGTCGTCGCGCATCCATTTAAGGAATGTTAACTTACGCTCTTGATATTCTTGGCGGGAAGTGCTGCCACAAGTGTTAAAGAAAAAGGGAAACATAGATCTAAGGGGCCTGCTATAACTCTACGTCTCCTATCTTGACGAAAATTTCCCAAAAAGTCTAACCGTTAAGTCGCCATAATAACCATAGACCCAACCCAAAACCGAAAAAGTTAGGCAGCCAGGCAGCCAGGAAAGGGGAAAGGGTGGCGGTTAGTCCCAAGCTGCCCACTAAGAAGTTTAAAAGATAGTAGAGAAAAACAATAGCGACGCTGAGACCGAAACTGGTTCCCCGACCGATTCTTTGCGGTAGAGAACCCAAGGCACAGCCGATGGTAGCAAAGACGATGCAGACAAAGGGAAAGGCGATTTTTTGCTGGATTCGCACTTGAAAAAATCTGACTCTTTTATCATCGCCACTGAGTTTGAGCAGTTGCACATATTCGATCGCCTGTGGTATGTTCATCTCGTAGGGATCGCGGCTTTGACGAGCAAAATCGAAAGCGGAGCGAGATAAAGCGATTTTTTCGGCTTTAAAGGGGATAACTTGACTATAGGAGGCGTTAGGGGGGGTTAATTCATAGATAATGCCGTTAAAAAAGTCCCAGACGTTATCGACGGCATTCCAACGGGCCGAATCGGCGATAATAATTTGATTTAATTCTTGTTTTAGCCAACGGATAACGGTGACGGTTTTCATTTTTTCGCCGTCAAATTGTTCGGCATAAAATAAACTTCTTAAATTGCGATTAATCGTACCGTTCTCTAGGGTTTTTATTTCATAATCGGGATAATAAAAGTCTTTGTTTTGCCAAAAGCTTGCCTCTTTATTAATTTTCTGTACTAAAATTTCTGTAGCTCGATAATTAGCATTGGGAACCACATATTCATTTAATAAAAATGTCACCACTGTAACTATTAAACTCAGGCAAAAAGTTGGTATAAAAAGACGATAAAGAGTGACTCCACAGCTTTGCAGGGCAACGGTTTCGCTATCACTACTTAAACGTCCGTAGGTGATTAAAGTGGCCAATAAAAGAGAAACTGGCAGGGAATAGGTGACAAATTCTGGCACTTTTAACAGGAGAATTTCTAGGGCGGAAGCGAGGGGTAGATTGGCATCAACTACCTGATTAGCCAAATCGGAAAGATTGCCGATAGCTACTCCCAAAGAGGCAAATAAACCAACACTAAATAAAAATGGGGGTAGTAGTTGGCTGATCAGATAGCGATCAATGAGGGCAATACCTCCATTTACCCAGTAAGAAATCTTTTTCTTAATCATTGATTTTGGTTAACTCACTCCTCTTTTATCCCATTTCCTAACCCGCAGCCGTCTTGCCTATCCCTTCGGTTAGCCTATCATATTTTGTCTTTGACGAAAAACACCGCCGGAAGTTGTATGATTGCGGGGAGAGTGGACAGAAGTAAGGATTTGGGTAAGTGTAGATAATTTTTCTGTTCCTATTCCCCGATCATCCCCAGGTGAATTATGCTGCTAAACTGGCAAACTTTTACTATTCATAAACGAGTACCTTTAACGATTAGTCGCGGCACTACCAGCGAAAATACTAATATATGGCTGCAAATTAGCGAGGAAAATATCGAAGGGTGGGGAGAGGCATCTCCTTTTGATATTACCAGCGAGGAGAAAAAACCCGATAAAATCCTGCAAGAATTAAACTCGATCGCTCCTATTTTACAATCTTTTCACCCCTGTCAACGCCAAGAAATTGAAAAAATTTTATGGCAAAATCAGATATCTTCGGCTACTCGTGCCGCTATTGACACGGCACTGCACGACTGGTTAGGCAAAAAAGCTAATTTACCTCTCTGGCAAATTTTTGGACTCGATCGCTCTTTAATTCCGCCGGTTTCTGTTACTATCGGTTTAAATTCTCCAGAAAATGTGCAGAAAAGGCTGTTAGATTGGCTAGAAATTGGCGATTTTAGCTTATTAAAAATCAAATTAGGCTCACCGGACGGGATAGAAGCCGATCGAGCTATAATTCTGGCTATTAAAGCAATTGTCCCCCATTTGCCCCTAACTGTCGATGCTAATGGTGGTTGGAGATTTAGGGATGCGGTGAAAATGTGCCAATGGTTAAAGGAAAAAGGCGTTATTTATGTGGAACAACCCCTATCCGCGGGACAAGAACGAGATTTAATTGATTTATACCAAAAATCGCCCCTACCTATCTTCGTCGATGAAAGCTGTTTTTCTAGTCAAGATATCCCGAAACTGGCCGATCGAGTCCACGGCATTAATATTAAACTAATGAAAGCTGGCGGATTAGCCGAAGTGCAGAGAATGATTCATATTGCCCAAGCTTGCCGACTGCAAATTATGTTCGGATGTTACTCTGATAGCAGTTTAGCCAATACTGCCCTAGCACATCTTGGCCCGCTTGTCAACTATCTTGACCTAGATAGTCATTTAAATTTACGCGATGATCCCTTTACGGGTTTAAGCTTGGAAAGGGGACATTTACAAACAAATAATTTGCCCGGTTTGGGTGTTAGTTTACGGATAAAAGATGACTAATTATTTGACTCCTGACAAGAAAGTAGCGATTCTTCTCCACGAAGGAATCAAAGGAACTCGCGGCAAAACTGGGTTAAGTTATCTGCGTTACGGAAAAGCGCAGGTAGTGGCGATTATTGACGCAGAAAGCGCCGGCAGTACCTTAAAAGAAGTGGCCGGAATCGATCGCCCCTTGCCGATTGTTGCTAGTGTTAGGGAAGCTCTAACCTATCATCCCGATACCCTGTTAATTGGTATCGCACCCTCAGGAGGCATTTTACCACCCCATTGGCTAGAAGAAATCAAAGAGGCGGTAAATACAGGGTTATCCCTCGTTAATGGTCTCCATACACCCCTAAAACCCCTTTTTCCTCAGCTTAAACCGGATCAATGGATTTGGGATATCCGTCTGGAACCCCAAGACTTAAAAATTGGGCAAGCGCGGGCGAAAAATTTAACCTGTCAGCGTATTCTAACGGTAGGGACGGATATGAGTGTGGGCAAAATGTCCACTAGCATCGAATTACACCGATTTGCCCGAGAAAAAGGGCTAAAATCGCAATTTTTAGCCACTGGACAGGGGGGAATTATGATCGCGGGAAAAGGTGTACCCTTGGATGCAGTGCGCGTCGATTATGCTGCTGGTGCGATCGAGGCTTTGGTGTTAGAATCGGCAGAAAATAATGATATTCTGTTTATTGAGGGTCAAGGCTCCCTTTTACACCCTGGCTCCACCGCTACCTTACCCTTAATGCGTGGCACTCAACCAACGGGGTTAATTCTCGTCCATCGTGCCGGACAAATTCATATCAAAGATTTACCCGATATTCTCATCCCTCCCCTAACGGAAGTGATTAAACTCTACGAAATGACTGCCAGTGCTGGGGGAAGTTTCGGGGAGGTGAAGGTAAAAGGGATTAGTTTAAATACTTTTCATCTTAGTCCGGAGGCGGCAGTTAAAGCTATAGAAACTGTGCAGGAGGAAACGGGGTTATTTTGTACCGATGTTGTCCGTTTTGGCGGTCAAGGGTTATTATCAGTGATCAGTGATCAGTAAACAGTGATTGATTCAATCATAGTCGATGATTGGTGGTGGGTTACGAGGGATTGTTAGCTTGAATCCACATTCCGCACCCTAGGTTTTACGGCGTTGCTGAATCAAGGTATGAATGCCAAATGTGCATCGTATCCAAAAGTTAGTTTCAGTCTAGGTTTTAAAAATCCCAAAAAAGAAGGTTCATATCTCAAATCAGCAACGCCGGTTTTACTTATCACTAGGTAATAGGTGTAGGGGTAATTCATGAATTACCCCTACAATCGGCTACGTTTTTCTGGATGTTGTTAAATTTGGCTCTTCGTTACTCTTTATGCTAAATCAACATACAAGATGCCAAGATAACATACTTATAACCCGAAAATTCCGAAAGTTTCTAAAGCCATAGCCTCTTCGTTTTATTAGTTTAAGTTTATTGTTGATTCCCTCGACCACCCCATTCGTTGTCCTTCGCTCGAAA
>NZ_CAIP01000389.1 GCF_000297435.1 Microcystis sp. T1-4
GTTATCAGTTCACTGAGAAAACACCCCACTTCCCCACTTCCCCACTTCCCCACACCCCACTTCCCCAATTCATAATTCATAATTCATAATTCATAATTCCCACACCCTACTTATCTAGAACGATCTTTGGGACAAGATTAAGTTTAAAATCTGAAATAGATGATTTTTTTGAGGATCGAGTCAAGTTTATGGCAGATATTGTCGATATTGCGGTCAGTGCCGATAATTTTAAAACTCTAGTGACGGCGGTACAAGCCGCTAGTCTTGTGGATGCCCTAAAAAGTCCCGGCCCCTTCACGGTTTTTGCCCCCACCGATGAAGCTTTTGCCAAATTGCCCCCTGGGACGATTACAACCCTAGTGCAGAATATCCCCCAATTAACCCGAATTCTCACCTATCACGTCGCTGCGGGCAAATATATGCAGGAAGATTTAGCAAAATTGGCTGTAGTGACTTCTCTAGAGGGTTCACCGATTCCCATCGATTGTAGCGAAGGTTTTGAGGTGAAAAATGCCACGGTGGTCGCGGGTAATATCGAGGCGGATAATGGTGTGATCCACGTCATCGATAGGGTGATCCTGATGGGTTAGTTTTTGACCGGCTTTTCCCCGGGCCGCATCCAGGGCAAATCTGTCTTATTTAGTAACCAAATATACAGATACTTTTGCTTGTTTATGGTTTCGATGATCGACGGAGGAAAATGCCCACTTTCTGCACTTTCTTGTCTGTACCTGTTCAGACCATCTAATGGCTTTGCTACCATAAATATTAACGAAAAAGTAAGGAAATATTAAGGGAGATGAAAAATGGTTAACCAGTTTCTCCCCCTGATTAATTTTCGCCTTAGAATGCCGGTTTATCCACGTCGGTCAATATTCCGGCTCTTCTAGGTTC
>NZ_CAIP01000388.1 GCF_000297435.1 Microcystis sp. T1-4
GAAACGTTTTTTTGTCTTAGCTGAAGCGGTAATCCGTTTGAGTTCTTTTTCTAGAGATTCGGGAGTTTTTGTCCAATCAATTAGTTGGTGAACTTCAGGAAAAAAGAAATGTAAAAACGCTTCAAAATACTCGGTTAATGCTTCTTTCCAGGGTTCATCATAATTGGCGGTTGTTGGGTTCATTTGAGTTGTTTGCTTACTCGTAGGCTGTGAAGCGCGATAGCGTAACGCACCGATTTAATAATAGAGGTGGTGGTGGTAATCTGGGGATTTTGTGGTAAAAAAGCGGATATTTGTTCGATTCCGTCTTGATTGGGAGAGAGAATAACGGTGGCGACTTCTGGAATTACCCCAGCTTGGAGACTTTGATAATCGGTAACACCAGCATCGAGGAAAACTACGGTAGCGGTTAAACGCTGATTTCTCGCACTATTCACCTGATTAGCTTGACTCAAGCCATCAGATTGAGCAAAATTGAACAAAACATCGTCAACAGCAGGAAAGCTCGGCAAAAGGGTAGAAGTCATGACATTAACCGCAAAGGATGACTGCGGCTATTTTATGCAAAGAATCCCGAATTTTTCAAGATCCCTGTAACAGAAATTAATATTTATACAAGAAAACGGGTTTCTCAAAGAAACCCGTTTTCTCATTTGTTGCAAAGATGCGATCGCTAACATAAACTAAGCAGTTAAAGTATTTAACCAATTGATTAAATCTTCAACCGTAGAGAAATCGAATAAAGCTTCTCCTAATACTTCGACATCATCAATACTTAACAGCATAATTTTAGTTTCCAATGAAGGATTAATCTC
Organism: Microcystis sp. T1-4; assembly: GCF_000297435.1. Classification (GTDB taxonomy): domain Bacteria; phylum Cyanobacteriota; class Cyanobacteriia; order Cyanobacteriales; family Microcystaceae; genus Microcystis. Next base: position 816 of record NZ_CAIP01000388.1, read on the forward strand.
CCCTAACTTTCGTTTAATTTGACGAAGAATCAATGTCTTTTCCCGTTCAATACCCCGTTCGATACCTTGTTCAATACCTTGTTCAATACCTTGTTCAATACC
>NZ_CAIP01000387.1 GCF_000297435.1 Microcystis sp. T1-4
CTTTACGTCAGTTTGAAGCTTTAGAGAATTTTAGTTAATAAATATTACCAATTGTAAATTTAAATATTTTTAAGTATTGAAGGTATTTGCATATAAAATACTTATCATTTTGCCCCGATTGCCTCTAACTTTTCCCTCCCCACAGTAATCACTGGGTAAATAGAAAATTTCTCACTCTTTCTCCTAAAGATGAAGTACAAATTAATCCTTACTCATCAAGTATTTTAGCAACAATAACTAACCTCATCTTTCTGAGAAAGGCTCTAACTGCCATAACCTACCTTGTATTATGAACAATAGTCAAGTTCTTATATCGCCAATTCAAAAATGAAACGCATCAACCTCAAGAGTTGACAAAGAAAGGCTCATCAGGTACTGTCTGATCATTAACAAAAACAAATCAGACCCAAAATGAGCCACCAACATCTTAACATAGAACAAAGAAACTTGCTCTACCAACTTAGTCAGGAGGGAAATTTATCTCAACGGCAAATGGCCGTCTGGCTCGGATGTCATCAAAGCACAATATCACGGGAATTAAAAAGGAATCAAAGTTCCCTTGGCTGCTATCTACCTGACACAGCACAAGCTCAAAGCGAGACAAGGCGAAAAAATGCCAAACAACCCTTTAAAAATGTCAGCGAGTCAGCCTTAGAGTTGGTCAAAGAAGGATTGAAAGATTATCATAA
>NZ_CAIP01000386.1 GCF_000297435.1 Microcystis sp. T1-4
TTATCTGTTCCCTCTCGAACTCCTTTTCATACAATCCCCTGATTAACTTCCACTTCCACTGTTCCCGTTCTGGCAGTTTCCCAGTAGTCGCTTTTGTTTTCAGGTGTGCCATCACTATTATAGCAAAGGGATTGCTGCTTGTTTCCAATTAGTCACTGATAACTGATAACTGGTAACTGATAACTGAATAGAGTTTGTCAGCGAAACGTTTTTTTGTCTTTGCTGAAGCGGTAATCCGTTTGAGTTCTTTTTCTAGGGATTCGGGAGTTTTTGTCCAATCAATTAGTTGGTGAACTTCAGGAAAAAAGAAGTATAAAAACGCTTCAAAATACTCGGTTAATGCTTCTTTCCAGGGTTCATCATAATTGGCGGTTGTTGGGTTCATTTGAGTTGTTTGCTTACTCGTAGGCTGTGAAGCGCGATAGCGTAACGCACCGATTTAATAATAGAGGTGAATGGTGGTAATCTGGGGATTTTGTTGTAAAAAAGCGGAGATTTGTTCGATTCCGTCTTGATTGGGAGAGAGAATAACCGTGGCGACTTCTGGAATTACTCCAGCTTGGAGACTTTGATAATCGGTAACACCAGCATCGAGGAAAACTACGGTAGCGGTTAAACGCTGATTTCTCGCACTATTCACCTGATTAGCTTGACTCAAGCCATCAGATTGAGCGAAATTGAACAAAACATCGTCAACAGCAGGAAAAATCGGCAACAGCATAGAAGTCATGACATTGACCGCAAAGGATGACTGCGACTATTTTATGCAAAGAATCCCGAATTTTTCAAGGGGGATATAACAAAAATTAACATTAT
>NZ_CAIP01000385.1 GCF_000297435.1 Microcystis sp. T1-4
AGGTATTAGAAAATTGCTAGAAATTCTATAATCTAAGACTTTAAGCCGAAATCTATTGCCCTATTTTAGCTGAAACAGTCCACTACAAGATCGGCGATCTGCTATGCAGTGCCTTCGGCATCGCACTTCTTAATGGGATCACAATGCTTTGATCTCAACGATGCAGCCCTCAACATTATCCACCTGCAATCGATAACCGTAGAGCATCGCCATTCCGAGCAACGGCTCTGTCTCTGATGCTGCGATATCAACCTCGCAATATTGCCCATCCCAAATGACTGTTGCAGTGTAAAAATCAAACAAGACTTCGCTGCCATCGCCTAGAGTCGCTGGATTGGAGATCGTCCAAGGCAACCCCAGGCGAATGATGATTTCAGATGGTAAAGACAGAAAGCCATCAAACCAGGTATCAATCACGGTATTGATGAATTCCCGCTGACCAGATGAGTAGTTACCAACTACAAGAGAAAGTGCAGCTTCACGGCGCAAATTCACAACTCCATGTATCATGAATTCTTCTTTAAGCTGCGCAAACCAAAGTGATAAGCTAAAACGCACTTAAACCACCTAAAATAGAAATAGTAACTTGAGAAAATTCCTACTTATGCCAGCCAAAGATTTCCTAGACTTAGAAGAAAAGAAAAACTTACAAAAAGCTCTTAAAGAAGAAGAAAGAGCAGAGGTTAGGGAAAGAATTTTAATGTTTCTCTTT
>NZ_CAIP01000384.1 GCF_000297435.1 Microcystis sp. T1-4
CCTCAATTGATAGATTATTTAGATAGGGACTCGATTACTTTTTTAGACAAAGAAGTATTTACCGATGTCACCGAAGGAGAAAAGTATGAAAGCGACTTAGTAGCACAAGTTAGGTTTCGAGGAAAAGAATCTTTCTTTCTGATTCATCTGGAGGCGCAGCAAAGTTCCGGCCAGTGGTTTAACCGGCGAATGTTTACTTATTTTGCTCGCTTTCATGAGAAATTTGTCTTACCGATTTATCCGATTGTAATTTTTTCTTATTCAAAGCCAAAAAGAGAAGCGATTAGTCAATATGTAGTCGATTTTCCTGATTTTAAAGTCTTAGAATTTAACTATCAAGTCGTGCAGTTAAATCGATTAAATTGGCGAGATTTTCTCAATCAGCCGAATCCGGTTGCTTCAGCTTTGATGGCGAAGATGAACATTGCCGAGAAAGAGTGAGCCAAGGTAAAAGCGGAATGTCTGCGCTTGTTAATTACTTTAAGGTTAGATGCGGCGAGAATGCAATTGATTTCTGGATTTATTGATACTTATCTCAATCTAAATCCGGTGGAAGAGAGACAATTTCAAGAAGAGATTAGCACATTTAGTCAACCCGTACAGGAGGGAGTTATGCAAATTACCACCAGTTGGATGCGTCAA
>NZ_CAIP01000383.1 GCF_000297435.1 Microcystis sp. T1-4
AAAGTCTTGCCGTCGGGACTAAAATTAACGCTTGTGACAAGATCATCATGCCCCTTGAGGGTGCGGATTTCTTGGCCTGTTTCTACATTCCAGAGTTTGATAGTCTTGTCAACACTACCGCTCACTAAAGTCTTGCCGTCGGGACTAAAATTAACGCTATAGACACCGCTATCATGCCCCTTGAGGGTGCGGATTTCTTTGCCTGTTTCTACATTCCATAGTTTGATAGTCTTGTCCCAACTACCGCTCACTAAAGTCTTGCCGTCGGGACTAAAATTAACGCTTGTGACATGGTTATCATGCCCCTTGAGGGTGCGGATTTCTTGGCCTGTTTCTACATTCCAGAGTTTGATAGTCTTGTCCCGACTACCGCTCACCAAAGTCTTGCCGTCGGGACTAAAATTAACGCTTGTGACAACCCAATCATGCCCCTTGAGGGTGTGGATTTCCTTGCCTGTTTCTACATTCCAGAGTTTGATAGTCTTGTCAACACTACCGCTCACT
>NZ_CAIP01000382.1 GCF_000297435.1 Microcystis sp. T1-4
ATCGGCTTTGATGTACTCAAAATAAATATCGGTAATTGGATAGATTTTGGTTAGTTCGGAAACGACTCGAAGTTCAAGTTGACGATTAGCTCTGATTGAGGGAGCTAATTTTCCTTGTCTTCTATTTGAGAATCGTTTTTGTCGATGCGCTCTTAGATTAAAAGGAAGTTGGCGGTTAATCCGTCTTTTTCTACGTCCTTTTCGCATTAACCGTCTATTGTCCAGGCGCTCTCTTACTCGCTTAAAAGGAAGTTCTAAGTGAGCCTTCCAAAGAGTAAAAAGGGAGGATTGAACGCCAATTCCAGAGAATAATTTACCCCGGTCAATACCAATAGCAATCGGTTGGGTTTTGTTATCGGAAGGTTCATCGGTTAGCTGGACATAGAAAATATCTAAGTCGTTGAATTTACCGATAGCTTTTCCTTCTTTAATCCACCGCCTGGCCCGACTGGGTTTAGTGGGCATCAACGGTTTTCCGTCTTTTGAGATAACAGGAACTCTTG
>NZ_CAIP01000381.1 GCF_000297435.1 Microcystis sp. T1-4
AAAATCAATATCTAGAAAACGGGTTTCTTAGAAAACGGGTTTCTTTGAGAAACCCGTTTTCTGTAAATTTTTGTTATATCCCCCTTGAAAGATTGGCCATTGTTAGGCTAAAACTGTTAGCAATAAACCTTTGCAGTTAACGTCATGACTTCTACCCTCTTGCCGAGCCTTCCTGCTGTTGACGATGCTTTGTTCAATTTTGCTCAATCTGATGGCTTGAGTCAAGCTAATCAGGTGGATAGTGCGAGAAATCAGCGTTTAACCGCTACTGTGGTTTTCCTCGATGCTGGTGTTACCGATTATCAAAGTCTCCAAGCTGGAGTAATTCCAGAAGTCGCCACCGTTATTCTCTCTCCCAATCAAGACGGAATCGAACAAATCTCCGCTTTTTTACAACAAAATCCCCAGATTACCACCATTCACCTCGTTTCCCATGGTGCGCCGGGGTGCTTATATTTAGGGAATTGTCAACTTAATTTAACAAATATTTACGATTACCGCCAACAGTTACAGAATTGGGCAAAGATTAATCGTATTCTACTGTACGGTTGTCAGGTCGCGGCGGGAGATGCCGGGACAGAGTTTATTAATAAATTATCCCAAATTACCGGAGCGAAAATAGCGGCTTCCAGCGGACGGGTAGGAAATGCAGCCTTAGGAGGAAGTTGGGAGTTAGAGGTGAGTTTACCCGCGATAAAGGGAGAGAATCAAACCTTTATTGAAACCTTAGATTTGTCGGATTTGCAGACATCTGGGGTTTTTCAGCCGGATATACTCAACACTTATCCCGGAGTATTTGCCCCTACGTTAGTAGGAGGATGGGATAGATTAAGCAATGCCAATGCGGTAACAATAGTTGGTAACTATGCTTATGCAGTGGGGGACACCCTGGAGATTATTGATATTAGTAATCCCAGTAACCCGATTTTTAAGGGGAATTATGATATTTATGATGGTCGGGATATACAAATAGTCGGTAACTATGCTTATGTAGCTGATGATGATTCAGGACTGCAAATCATCGACATCAGCAACCCGACAAACCCCACTCTCAAGGGTAATTATGATACTTCTGGCTATGCTTGGGATGTACAAATAGTCGGTAACTATGCTTATGTAGCTGCTGATAACCTGCAAATCATCGACATCAGCAACCCGACAAATCCCACTCTCAAGGGTAATTATAATACTTCTGGCTATGCTCAAGATGTACAAATAGTCGGTAACTATGCTTATGTGGCTGATGGTGGTTCAGGACTGCAAATCATCGACATTAGCAACCCGACAAACCCCACTCTCAAGGGTAATTATAATACTTCTGGCTATGCTCGGGATGTAGAAGTAGTCGGTAACTATGCTTATGTAGCTGATGGGTATTCAGGACTGCAAATCATCGACATCAGCAACCCGACAAATCCTACTTTCAAGGGTAATTATGATACTTCTGGCTATGCTTATGGTGTACAAATAGTCGGTAACTATGCTTATGTAGCTGATCATTTTTCAGGACTGCAAATCATCGACATCAGCAACCCGACAAACCCCACTCTCAAGGGTAATTATAATACTTTTGGCTATGCTCAGGATGTACAAATAGTCGGCAACTATGCTTATGTAGCTGATGGAGGTCCAGGACTGCAAATCATCGACATCAGCAACCCGACCA
>NZ_CAIP01000380.1 GCF_000297435.1 Microcystis sp. T1-4
CGATTTTACCCCACACCAGAACAAGAGTCGCTATTGCGGCGCACTTTGGGCTGTGTAAGATTGGTTTACAATAAAGCTCTCCATCTCAGAACACAAGCTTGGTACGAAAAGCAAGAAAGAGTAGGATATGCTGAAACGTCTTCAATGCTAACTGATTGGAAAAAGCAAGAAGAATTAGAGTTTTTAAACGAAGTTAGCTGTGTACCCTTACAACAAGGTTTAAGACACCTACAAACAGCTTTTACTAATTTCTTTGCTGGTCGTACTAAGTATCCTAACTTTAAGAAAAAACATCAGGGAGGAAGTGCCGAATTTACCAAATCAGCCTTTAAATTTAAAGACAAACAAATCTATTTAGCCAAATGCACAGAACCTTTACCTATTCGATGGTCAAGACAAATCCCAGAAAGCTGTGAACCAAGCACAGTAACAGTTAGGCTACATCCATCTGGACGTTGGCATATCTCAATAAGATTTGATGACCCAACGATTAAGCCTTTACCAGTAACAGATAAAGCCATTGGAATTGACTTAGGAATTAGTAGCCTCGTGATTACCAGCGATGGTGACAAAGTATCTAATCCCAAGCATTTTAAAAAGCATTATCGGCTCTTCGTTACTTGGTATGGTTCGATAGGGGAGCATAAATCGACTAAATCCTTATCTGGCAAGAGACTTAATTGATTAGTTCGCTCTAGATCAAAAACAATTGACAAAAATCGCCAAATGTCTTTCTCTATAAGAGTTTCATTCCTTATAATCCTGTACGTTGCATAAGACAAACCGAAGAACCGCATTATCGG
>NZ_CAIP01000379.1 GCF_000297435.1 Microcystis sp. T1-4
ATACTTTTAAATTCATCGAACAGGTGAACGGAGATTATCGCAATTTTAATGACCAAGGCGGACCACAAAAATCGATCGATTTTATTGTTGCCCACGATGGTTTTACCCTGATGGATTTGGTCAGTTATAACCACAAAAATAACCTCACTCCCTGGCCCTTTGGTCCTTCCGATGGCGGCAATAATAATAACGATTCTTGGGATTCTGGGGGTGATCAGGCTTTACGTCGCCAAAGATTACGCAACTTTTGGACGATTCAATTTTTATCTCGCGGTGTTCCCATGACTGTCTGGGGTGATGAATTTGGCCGCAGCCAAAATGGTAATAATAATCCCTACAATATTGATAGTGTGGCCACTTGGAATAATTATGATATGATTGCCACCCGTTCACCCCATCTACTGCCCACCGGTTATCGGGAAGCTTATCACAATAATTTTGGCACGGGAACTAATCAAGAAGAACGCAATCCTTTATTTATTTTTGCCGCTTATATTGCTCACTTAAGACAGAATCATACAGCACTTAAACAGCACCGCTATGGGGATCTGGTTCTCGATGCGGGCAATGATGTCACCTATTTATTTAAAAAACCCGATGGGGTTAGCGAGTTAACTGCCGATGATCGCTGTATTTGGTTTTTAATTGATGGTAGTGCCGTCGGTGATCACGATTTTCTGGTGTTAATTAATATGTATCATCTGCTGGTGGATTTTCGTCTTCCCTCCCCATCCAATAATTATCGTTGGGTAAGAATTATTGACACGGCAGCTTGGGCAGAAACCAATTATAATTGTTGGTCTGTGGATCAAGGGACAGTAATTGCCGATAACTATAAAGTCAATGGTTTTTCGATCGTGGTTTGCCAGGAGATTAACTGAACTACCCAAACCGATATCGGGGGTAATTTGGGGACGGATCGGGCAGCCGGCTAATATTGAGATCGAGAGCGATTCTTAGTCGATTTCTGCTATATTTTTGGCAATAGGGAAATATAGCCCCTAGCTGCATCTTATGTTTTGCAACCCGAACTTAGCCCAAAATTGCCGTTAAATGTCTAAAACTAAAAGTAGTGTTATTATCCTAACCATAATTTGTATTATCGCCACAGCGATGGGAGTTTATCTGCTCGGTGGTATCGACTCCCAACAATTACAGATCTGGTTAAAACAAATGGGAATTATAGCCCCCATTTTGTATATTATTCTCTATACGATCGGGACAATTTTAATTCTGCCTTCTACCCCCTTAAACCTCAGTGGTGGGGCGATCTTTGGGGTAGTTATGGGAACAGTTTGGACAACGATCGCCGCTTTGGTGGCCGCTATAGTTGCCTTTGCTTTTACCCGTACTATCGGCCGGGAATATACCGCCAAAAAATTTCAGGGAAAATGGCAAGCGATCGATGCAGAAATGCAGCAAGGCGGCCTATTTTATATGTTTGCTATCCGTCTATTACCGATTATTCCCTACGGTATCGTTAACTTTGTTGCGGGATTAACTTCTATCCGTTTTCGCGATTATTTCATCGGTACTTTATTAGGCACTGTCCCCGGAATTTTACCCTTTGTCATGATGGGTGCGGGTTTAAAATCTTTAGGAAAAGGCGATATATTGCCCCTGATGGTGGCTTTTACCCTTATTGCTCTGTTAGTAGCTGTAGGAACTTGGTATCGTCGTCGTCGGCAATTTCCCTTTCAGTGATCAGTTATCAGTTATCAGTTATCAGATTGGAGTTTTAAGTAGATAGTGTTAAGTGAAAACTTTGGCACTTTATTTTCACTGATCACCGGTTACTGGTTACTGTTCACCGATCACTGATCACTGATTCAAGCCTGACAACGATAAAATTAAGTTAGATTAGGAATATTCCGACTGAATCCTCATTGCTAAGGAGATAGCGTATCGATGCCTGCCGCAGATTATAAAGATTATTATGCCGTTCTGGGAGTAGGTAAAACTGCCAGCGCTGAAGAAATAAAAAAAGCTTTTCGTAAATTAGCCGTCAAATATCATCCCGATCGCAATCCTAACGATAAAAGCGCCGAAGAACGTTTTAAAGAAATTAGCGAAGCTTACGAAGTCCTCTCCGATAGCGAAAAACGCCAAAAATACGATCAATTTGGACAATATTGGCAACAGGCTGGGCGATCAAATTGGCCGGGTAATGGGGGGGTTGACTTTGGTTCGGACGGTTTTGACTTTAGCCAGTACAACACCTTTGATGATTTTATCAATGAACTGCTCGGTCGCATGGGGCGCTCCGGCGGTACTCGCCCCGGTTCCCATTCCTACGGGACTCCGGGGAGAGGATTTGGCGATTTTAGCAATTTTAACGACTTTGCCGGCTCTCGTACTGCACCGCAATCCGTCACTTCTGGTATCTCCACCGCTAAACTGCGTCTGACTTTTGCGGAAGCTTTACGAGGAGTACAAAAACGGGTTAATTTAGCCGGAGAAATGATCGATATCAAAATCCCCCCAGGAACTAAAACCGGTAATCGTCTCCGGGTACGGGGTAAAGGACTAATCGATCCCTTGAGTAAACAACGGGGAGATCTATTTCTCGATGTGGAATTAGAACCCCATCCTTTCTTTGCTTTTGAAGGCGATAATTTAACCTGTGAAGTGCCGATTACTCCCGATGAGGCGGTTTTAGGCACAGCGATTGAAGTTCCTACCCCCGATGGCCTGGTGACGGTAAAAATTCCCGCCGGTATTCGTTCCGGTCAATCCCTGCGCTTACGAGGCAAAGGTTGGATCGATAATAAAGGACAACGCGGCGATCAATTAGTCAAAATTGTCATCGATACTCCCAAAGAGTTAACGGCGATCGAACGGGAATTATACGAGAAAATTAAATCTCAGCGTAGCACCGATCCCCGTCGTCATCTCAGACAGGTGCAAATTTAGTCCCTAGCTAGGGTTTGCCGAAACAGTTTTTCGTGGTGGCAGGGTCTGGGGTGTAGGGTTTTAAGCTAAGACCCATTTTAACCCCTTATCTTTAGATTAGCTGAATCTCCCCCGCCCCCCCTTGCCCCTAGCGTAAATTTACTAAGCTGTTGACTATCTAATCCTAAATCCAGTTATTAAAGACTGATTATCTATTGCCCCTTTAGAACTAAGCCCAAATCTTTTCTCACTTTTAGAGGAGGTTTTACCAACAGTTATTCCCCTAGAAATCGAGCAAGGAGGTCAAAGTTTGCCTATTTTCCCAGTCGAGCCGATAGATAAGCTAAAAAATCGGCTCTTCTAGTGGACTGTTTCAGCTAAAATAGGGCAATAGATTTCGGCTTAAAGTCTTAGATTATAGAATTTATAGCATTTTTCTAATACACCAAATTAGCTGAAACAAACCACTAGGTTCTGTGTGATAAGTTTAATTGACATAGGATTGATCGATCTTTGTGTCCTTTGTGTCTTTGTGGTTCGTTCCACCCCCTCGCTCTTGAGAAATGTATCTTAAAATACATTTTACCCACCAAAGCTGGGAGAGCCAAAAATCCAGAATTGAATCGATTACATGAGATGATTAAAAGCGCAACGGATTCAGAACTCACTCGCCTAGAACTTATGATTCGCAGAGAGGAAAGAAAACCACGATGAAGTACATTGTCAAAGGAGAGGAACCAGAAGTATTTAAAGAATGGAAAGCACAAAATAACGAAAACTGGCCACCTACCTTTAACTACATCTCATAATAAATTCGGTGATAATAGGCTGAGTGCAACTGATTAAGCTAAGACGTATTTAAACTGCTTATTCTTCGATTAGCCGAATCTCCTCCAATCTCTTTACTGTTGCCTCTTGCCTCTTGCCTCGTCTCAACAAGCAATTTAAATTACGAACAGCTTATCATTGGACAATGCCCAATTTACTATCATGTCTAAACAAGCAAGAAAAATTAAACTTAAAAATCTAGGAATATTAAAACAAGCTGAATTTGAGCTTGGTGATTTAACTATTATTTGTGGCAATAATAATACTGGCAAAACCTATGCTACTTATGCGCTGTTTGGTTTTTTGTATTTTTGGAAAAAAAGAATAGTATTTACAATACCAGACAAATGTATTAATCAATTACTCAGGGAAGGTTCTATTAACTTAAATCTCTTGGATTATTTTAAAAACTATCCTGAAGCTTTATCAAAAGCTTGTCAAGAATATTCAAAAAATCTATCTACCATTTTTGCCGCCAGTATTGATAAATTTAAAGGGGCTAATTTTGAAGTTGAACTCTTGATTAGTGAATCAGATTTTATTAGTAAAAAATACGAGAGTCAGATTAGTTCTGCTGGCTCAATTGCGGGAATTTTTGCCCGACAGAAAAGCAAGAGACTATAAAATTTTATTTGAGTTAATTGTAGATGATGCAATAGTTAAACCTAGTACAGGTGATCATGGTAAGAAGCAGGTCATTTTAACAGAAACTGATGACAAAAACTCTTATTCTGTTAAGATTCACTCTATCCCTGATACTGTATCTGTATTTGTTGTTAAATCGGATATTTTTCCTCCACCTAAAGCAATTTTTAAAAATAACAAGAATGAATGTAAACGCGCTGATTATATTCTTTTAGTAGAACAAGAGGAAGGTAAATATCAAGGTAAATATGTTATTTTCCTAGAGCTAAAATCAGGCAAGGATAGTAATAGTGACATTATTGCTCAACTTAAATGCTCCTTAGGCTTATTCAAGTATTGTCGCACAATTGGTAAAATATTTTGGGAGGAAGAAGATTTTTTAAAAGATTATAAATTTTGCTTTGTTACCATTAAAAATATTCCAGCGCACAGACAAAGACTTAATAAAAAGCCAACAAGAATTGATAAAGAAAGCTTATTAAAATCAGAATCTATCGAATCTTCTCTCTCTTGGATTCCTCGTAAACTGATTATATTTTGCTATCAAAACGAATTCTATTTTAATCAATTTTTTCATGGCATCTTAACTTGACAATGTTAGATTTAATTTGGCGTTACCATTTGGCTAGGAACTAGAGTTATGGGCGCACGCAATGCGCCCCTACGGAATATTTTTGGTTAACAAAAAAAAGAAAACCGCAATTACAATTCATGGAACAAAATCGGTTAAAATCTCATCTGGTTCGTCATCTATGTCATCCTCATCTAATTCCCCAATAAAATCGACAGCAGCGGAAAAATTAGCAGCAGCTAATGTTAAAGACTGCTGAGATTGCAGGGGCGACAGGAGTTGTTCGAGATTGTTTAAGCGAAATGATAGAGAATCAACCTCTTGTTTGAATTGATCAATCTTATTAATTTTAGCTTGCAATAACTTCAATTCAGCTTGAATAATCTGCAATGAATCAGTTGCAGTAGGTCGATTCTCTGCCAGATCAAGATATTGATTTAAAGCCGCCAGCATCAATTGAGAAATTGACTGATTTTGCGCCTGCGCTAACCCATCAATCTGCGCCAGTAATGCTGGTTTAACCTTGGTTTTGATGACAATTTTTGTGGATTTGCTCATGAATATTAAATCTAATCGATTAAAACATCTTCTTCAGATTGCGAATTTTGACCAGATTGTGGGAAAACCTTGGCCAACTCTGGATTCTCAACTCCTTGGTTAACAGGCGATCGCTAACAAGAAGCTCTCCCAACCGATGGACTGGGTTTTATCTCAATCTACTTAACCGGAACTCAGGTTAATAAGAAGTAAAACCTCGAAACATATAACCGACAATCAAACCGATTAATAGGGCCCATGCTTGCCCAGTTTTGACAAAATTTGAGAAGGATTTCTGGAAATTCCCGATGATATCCACGTCTTGCTCCGAAATAGTCATCAAGACATTGGTAAGAGGCGAAAAATCGATTGAGACAGATAGATGATGGAAGATGTCGATCACGATGGCATTCCTCAAAGACGAAAATCTACAGAATAAGTTAACATGAAAAGGACTAAATTAAAACCACTTTTGCACCCCCAGCGGTGAGTTGGAAAGGAGGTCACTTTCAAGATGATTGCAATTGCCAGTAATAGGATAACAATAAATTGCCCGCTTTTGCTAAATCTTGACCAAAGGCGATAATTCCTTCTTCATGACCACTCATCACTAAAATTTGTTGCTCCTCTAGACGATCTTCTTGGCATAAACGGATAATTTCTGCGGCCATTTCTGGGGTTCCATAGGCAATATTTTCTTGAGTGGTCGGCACTCGATACATCAAATTTTGCCACAGCTGGCGATGGTGAATATGAATCACCCCATTAATCTGGGGATTCGCTTCATAAATCGCTCCATGGGTGAGAGTTTCTGAAGAAGCGGCGATTGTTCCCCGACAAGTGACCCGATTTTCTCTCCAATCGTAGTCTATAACCGTGGTGTAATGGGATTCATTTAATACGGGGATTCCCCCGGTGTTAGTGCCAGAAATAATGATTTCTTTGTCTATTTTTCCTCGTTGACTCACATTACCAAAACCGATTCCGTTATCGTATTGACCGATTAATCCCAGTCGATAGAGACGATTGCGCCAATAATTTAATTCCGCAATCTCTGAGCTTATTAAGGGACGGTCAGAAATTCAAGTACAATTGTATTTAACGTAGCCTTCGTCAATCATAGATTTTTCTGAAAATATTCGGGATAATTTTGACAAACTTTCTGCACAAAGTCCTGGAGAGGATAGGAAATATTAGCGATATAATTATCTTTGATAACTTGGGAGAATAGGGGTAAAACTTCCGTATCTAAGGCGGGGTTAAATAAGTCCATCGGCAGGATTAAATCGGAACCTTCCCGTACATCAATTGTCTCAAAATTATCGGATGAAATTAACCAAAGAGGACGCACCCAAAGAGCCGAACGACTTTCGATCACCTGAATTACTTCTCCGTATAAAGTTCGATTTTTGCAGAATAAACTAACAATTTGATGGGTAGTAAATGTGTTCATAGACAATTCTAGGTTTCCTTGATACTATAGCAGTTATCTTAATGGTGAAGTACAAAGTTTTTCTTTTCGGGAACGACGGAACTGCGGAACAGTTTAGTGATCGTATTTTGACATAGATTAAACCTCTTGCATAATTAATTTTTCAGGGTTCAAAAACGGCAAAAATAAGGATTAAATGGCATAAAGTCTGTAAATAGACCATTTAACTGATTATTATTCATTCTTAATTCTCCTGACTACTGACTACTGGCTACTGACTCCTAACCCTAACAACAATTTTTGATTTTTACAAGAGGTCTATTTGTAATAAACTGACAAATTACTTAAAATAATTTAAGCTTTTTTCCGAAAAAATTGTTAAAAACTTGACATAAATACTAATTTACCCGTGATTGAATAATACTAATTGGGCGTAGGGAATGAGAGAAAATGAATGTATTAGGAGAGACAAGATTTGAGCAGGGAGTAATTAATATGTCCTTGTCAATATCTGCGATCAAGATAGCTAAGTAGGTCAAGAACTAGGCAAGGTTTGCCAGGATTATCAAGAAGAAAACCAAGAAGCGATCAGCAATACTTGGCGGGACTCCTATCAATTTATCATATACGTTCCCCATCCCGACCAGCAACAGGAAGAAATCAGCCTAGAAGCAGGTTTAAGTTGCGGTTACAACGGGGGAGTCCAGCCCATGATCAACAGAAGTCAAATTCCCGATAAAATTCCTGAAGGGGGGCATTTTGTGGTGGTGCTTAAACAGGTAAAATTAGCAGGAGAATTTAAAATTGCCGCCACGGGAATATTTATTTTAACCCAGATTATCGTCGTCCCCACTGGAGGGAAGTCTATCTAGGTGCCACGGGATTTAGTGGTTTTTAAGGCATTGGCTAGGGATTCGGTAGCATTGATGATGGTGACTCTCCTGACAAATATCTTTTCTTCACCACCTAATTTTGTTTCCCACTTGCATCAGTGATCAGTTATCAGATGTAAGCTTTCAGTTGACTGATTACTGTTTACTGATCACTGAAAAAAGCTCCCCGCTCCCTTGCCAGATTGGGGAAAAACTCCGTTAGAATACGGGAAGCCGTTAACAAAACGATACAAAATCATGACCGTTGCTTACCCTCGTAAATTCAAGAAGACGATGAGCGCTCGCGACATCATGAAGCGTGTCATTAGCGATCGCGAAATTCATCTTGTCACCCTCAATCGTTACCGCTACAACGAACAACGTAGCTGTAAAGACCTGACCGAACTGATCGAAACCTTAGACGGACAACCAAAAGAACTGATCCAGGAGCTTTCCCATCACGTCGCCGATGAGGCCCGCCATGCTTACTGGTTAACCGATTTATTAATCGAATTGGGGGCCGATGTGGGGAAACCGCCGGGGTTGTCCTATATCGACGAATTTGAACGTCTTCTCGATCAAGACCAATTCCAAGGCGAAGAACAAAGGGAAGATGGACTGATTGCGGCCCTAGCGGCAATTAACGTCACGGAAAAACGGGGATGCGAATACTTTGCCGCCCATATTTATGCCCTCAAAGCAGGGGAACAAACCCCAGAAAATCTGAAAATTCGGGACACGATCGCCAAAATCTTTCCCGAAGAAGCGGGCCATGTGCGTTGGGGTAATCGTTGGTTAGCCAAAATTGCCCAAAAAAGCCCCGAACATCGGCAAAAAGTCGAAAAAGCTAAGGCTAAATACTCGGCGATCGAACAGGCCGCCTATGAATCGGGTATGGATATCACCCTGGGGGCAGAATTGCGCCGCTTCGGTCATTTAATGGAAATCGCCGCCACTATGCCGCTCTGGCAACGTCCTCAATATCTGATGGAACGTTTACCCCAATCCCTTCTCGACCCGAAATTGCAATTATTCCGGGTAGAAGCGGCCCGAAAAGCCTGGAATCGGGATCCACAAATGTTTATGGAACGCTTTTTGCCGATGTTTTTTAATGCGGACGGCAATATTGGCAAAAAAGAGGGCTCTCCCAGGTTTGGTGGGTAAAATGTATTCTAGGATACAGTCCTGCTGGCGAGTGAGTGGAACGAACCACAAAGACACAAAGGACACAAAGATTGATCGATCATATTGTAAGTTAAACTGATCACACAGAACCTAGAAGAGCCAAAAGAGAAAGTCAACTAATTTAACCTTGATTTTCTTCGGCAATCATTCAGCGATCGCTGAAGAAATGTTCAGCGAGGATCGAGAAAATCAGCTATTGTTTTAAATAGGGGTGAGTTCTCGGCTTTGGGGCCAGAGAAACACCACTTTTTTACTGTTTATTTTAGCTTTTCTCTTTTAGATTATGCGTCTTTTAGCTGCCTTCGATCGCTATCCCGATAGTGTATCGTTAACCCTAGAACCAGTAGCCACCGACTCGCAAAAATTTGATTTATATTTAACTTTACACCTACAAGCTCAAATTCAATCTCTCCTGGCTGGGGAAATCAAATGGGGACTAAAAGGAGGAAAATTAGATTTTGTTTTAGTTAATTGTCACCTAACACCAAATCCTCTTTCTAGTCAAGAGTTATACATAAATTGTATTAATAATCATCAATGGCGGTTATCGTTCAAAAGTCCTCAGTCAATATTTACAGGAGCGCTCGAAAGAATTAACCTAGGAACCGTGAGTGTGGAGGAAGAAACTTATCATCTGACGGTGCAATTTTCCCTGACGGCTGCCGATATCTGTATCACGGAAACATCGGGATTATGGAAACATGATATAAGTCCCAATAAACATAGTATTTTAGAGCGAAAGTTAGCATTTTTCCTGATGGAAAATCAATTTGATGCTTTTTTGAGTCGTATTTCTTTAGGGTCATCCCAAGTAGAATTAGATACTGTTCTAGTTGAACCGCAACCAGCAGCATCAGAAAATTTCGAGAAATTGCAGACACAAATCGAGGGAATTTATGCTGCTGTTACTGATGATTTTCGGGAATTAGCCCAATTAGCTGAACTCAATCCCCTGACGGATTTTACTGGGGCAAATCTTCTAGCAGCGGAATTAAGTGGTATATCTTTAGGCATGGCTAATCTCTATCAAGCGAATCTGCGGGGGGCAAATTTAACCGATGCTGATTTAAGTGAAATTAACGGCAGTCATGCTAGTTTTAAGGGAGCGGATTTAAGCGGAGCCTTATTAGCTAATGCCGATTTAAGTTATGCTGATTTTTATCGTTCTAGTTTGGCTTTAGCTAATTTAATCGGCTCCAATTTAGAAGGAGCTAATTTGGTTGAAGTCAATATCACTCAAGCGAATTTTAGCGGGGCAAAAGTGAAGGGGGCAAAGTTTGCCGATAACGTGGGTATGACCGAGGAATTGCGGCAAAATTTACGCTTGCGCGGAGCTTTCTGCGATTAGTCAACTATTCAGCCTCTAAATGACACCAAATACCCTCACCTTTCACCGAAAATAGCGTTATTAAATAACAAAAGGAGATTAGAGATTTTCCTCGGCATCTATGCCCAATTCCCGCAGTTTAGCCGCTAATTTCGCCGCTTTTTGCTTTTCTTGCTCGACTTGGTTTTCTGCCTCCACAGCCCGATTTTCTGCCTCTAAAACCCGATTTTCTGCCTCCACAGCCCGATTTTCTGCCTGTTGTGCCGCTTCTGCGGGAGTGGGGACTAATTCTCCTTCGGGGGTAAAATAGCGCAATTTATTGGCGGATAAACCCAAATATAAGCCTAATTGTTGACTCCAGAGCCGTCCCTGATGATTGGGGGTAATCGGTTGATATTGACCGCTAATTAGGGTAAATCCTTCAAATTCTAGGCTTTCTGGGTCAAACCAAAAATAATCGGGAGTGCGAAATATATCTTGATAAATTTGTTTTTTCTCCTCTCGGTCAACTTTGGCGGTACTATCGGAAAGAATTTCGATAATTAAATTGGGATATTTGCCCTCTTCTCGCCAAATTACCCAACTTCTGCGGTTGGGATTGGGATTTGTCCCCAAAACGACGAAAAAATCAGGACCACGGAAGAATTCTGACTTTTTCTGGTTGGGACTGTAATAAATGGTTAAATTGCCGGCGGCAAAATAATCTTCTCGCTCGCGCCACCACCATTCTAAACACTGAATTAGTAAAATAATTTGTTGTAGATGTAGGTTACTTTCCAAGGGTGGTTCATCACTCCAAAATTCGCCTTCTGGGAAGATTATCTCAGGGTTGACATGGGAATCGACTAGGGGTAAGCTTTCAGCGATAGTCATGGTTTGTCCAACAGAGATAGGTCGATCAATTATTATAAATTATTCAAGGGATTTTTTGAGCAATTGTAGCAGTAGCAATTGAGGTAGAATATTCCTGTGGGTAAATCGCCATTTTCTCCTTAAACAATACCGGATCGCAGGGCAATGACGGCCGCTTGTACTCGGTCGTCCACGGCTAATTTATTCATAATTCCCCGCACATGGGTTTTAATCGTATTGGTGCTTAAATAAAGTTGTTCGGCGATTTCAGCGTTACTTTTGCCTTCAACAATTAACTTTAAAACTTCCATTTCTCGCTCCGATAAAAGTGCTAGATTGGGATTAGGTTGCACTGCTGGCGGTTTGAGATTATCCATGACTAAACGGGCAATTTGAGGGTCTAAATAGGTGGCCCCGTCCTTAGCTGCTTCAATAGCGGCCAAAAGGCGATCGAGACTCGCTCCCTTGATACAATAGGCATCAGCACCACTGGCCAGAGCTGCGATCACTTCCTGTTGGAGAGTGTGGGAAGTGAGCATGACCACATGAACATTAGCTAAACCCTCCTTAATCTGTTTAGTTGCCGCAATGCCATCGAGACGGGGTAAACCGATGTCCATGACCACTAAATCGGGCCGTAGGGATAGGGCTAATTGTACCGCTGCCAGACCATCACTAGCTTGACCGACGATCTCAAAATCCGGCTGTTCACCGAGCGCTTGTTCTAAACCTAACTGCATTAAAGGATCGTCTTCAACAATTAAAATCCGCATGATCTTTGATTCCTAACGGGAAAATGTACGGTTTTCACCCATCTGCATGAGGCAGAACTACTCCTAGTTTAGGCAATCTGGAGATGGATTAACAGTGATTTAGTGACCCATGACCAGTGACCAGTGATCAGTAAACAGTGACCAGTAACCAGTGACCAGTGACCAGTGACCAGTGAAAGATACTAAATTTATTGAAAATTGAAAACTTAAACCTAATAACTGATAACTGATAACTGATGACTGATAACTGATAACTGATAACTGATAACTGATAACTGATGACTGATAACTGATAACTGATAACTGATAACTGAAAATGCTACGGATTTCATCAGATCGGTCTAAAATTGTGCTTGTTGCCCTGGTTTATCTGGGTGTTGGTTGGCTAGGCTATCTCTGCTTAAATTTAGGGTCGCGACCTGCCCCAATTTGGATGAGTGCTGGTATTGGCTTGACTGCTGTTTTTTTAGGGGGAAAAAGGCTAGTTTTAGGCGTTTTTATCGGGGATTTGCTTCTTACCTTCCTTTTAGGGGCCAGTTGGCCCATAGCTCTATTTTCGGCAATCGGGAGCAGTTTATCAGCCCTGTTAGGGGCGCAATTCTTGCATTATCTGAGATTTTCCGCCACTTTACAGCGTATTCGCGATATCCTTTTACTGGTATTTTTAGCGGCCCTATTAGCCTCGGCAGTCAATGCCACTATCGATACTTTTGCCCGTAGTTGGCTAAATACTTGGGATTGGCGGCAATTTGGACAGTCTTGGGGCATTATCTGGCTCGGAGATAGTACGGGGATCTTAATGACCACGCCGCTGCTGTTGCGTTTTTGCTTCCAGCGTCACTCCCTGCGGGAACCACGGCAACCCCAACGCCTTGGCGAGGCCTTACTTTGTCTGAGTTTGCTAACGGTGGTGACTTCCGTGGTTTTTGGTGGTCAACAGAATTTTCTTAACCCCGATTGGAGCATGGTGCAGTATCTTGAATATCTCCCTTTTCCCTTTGTGGTTTGGGCTGCTATGCGTTTTCAGACCTGGGGAGCGGTAATAGCCAATTTTTTAGTATCTATTTTAGCTTTGATGGGATTGGCCGGGGGAGTCAGCCCTTTTATCCTACAGGCTCCCGATTATACCAGAGGTGTCTTGATCTTACAAATCTTTTTAGTCATTGTCATGTCAACTTCGCTGTTTTTATCGGCGGCGATTAGCGAAAGACAACAGATCGATCGAGCTTTAAATGAAACTTTAGAACGAGAACATTTACTAACACAAGTTGCTTTAAAAGTCCATCAATCTTTAGATATAGATCAGGTTTTAAATACCATTGTTGAGGAAATCAGAAATTTTCTCGATGCCGATCAAGTCTATATCGGTCACTGTCAAGAGGGGGGGGGGTCTAAGGTAATCGCCGAGTCCCGTCGTCCCCAGATTCCCTCGCTCATGGGTTGGTTTCCCGAACCAGAATTACTGGAAGAATTGGGACAATTATTTTCTTTAGATAAGTTAATTATTGCTGATAATACCGCTAAGGTGCAAACGCTGCCCACTCTCAAGGGTTATTATGAATACCTGCAAGTTAAATCCTCTTTAGTTTTACCTCTAAAGGTTAATCATCAACATTTAGGCGCTTTAGTGGTTCATCAATATTCCCATCCTCGTCATTGGCAAAAAAGCGAGGTCAAATTATTAGAACAGTTAGCCACCCAAGTTTGTATCGCTATCGGCCAAGCGCAACTATATCAGAGGGTGCAAAGCTTGAATAATAATTTAGAACAGCAAGTAGCGGCCAGAACCCTGGAACTGCGGGAAAAAGTTCGGGAAATTCAGCGTTTATACGAAATGAAAACGGTTTTTTTACAGGCAGTATCCCACGATCTTCGCACCTCGATTATGGGATTAGTGATGTTATTAAAAAATTTACAGTGTCGGCAAACAGAAAAAGTAACTATCTCGCGAACAATGCTCGATCAGGTGGTGCGTAGTTGCGATCGACAATTAACTTTAATTAATGCTTTATCAGAAAATCATTTTGCTGAAGAACGGCCTTTAATCTTGCATCGTCAACCTCTATCTCTAAAAAAACAGGTGGAAATTTGGCTGAAAGATTGGCAAAAAGATTTTGATTTATATCAAGCTACGTTTATTAATCTTCTCCCCGATGACTTACCCGCTATTGATGCCGATCCTTGTCAGCTAAGAAGTGTTTTTGAACAATTATTAAATAATGCCTTAAAACATAATCCTTCACCGATTCAATTAGCTTTAGATGCTCGTATTGACCAAGATATGCTCTACTGCACTTTAAGCGATAATGGCATTGGCATGGATGAGGAACAATGTCAACATCTTTTCCATTTATATGTAAGAAATCTTCATAATCAACACCTAACGGGAATCGGTTTAGGTTCCTACCAATGTCGGCAAATTATCGAGGCTCACTCTGGGAGAATTGGGGTAAAAAGTACCCCGCTGGTTGGCTCACAGTTTTGGTTTACCTTACCCCTTGCCCATCAAAATTCTAGAGTGATTAAGCAGGAGTTAGTCAACAGTAATTAGTGATTTTTAGCAGGATCGAGATAATTATGCTTACCCGTCAATCTGGGGTTATATTTGCTTTCGGTTTATTGATTATTGTCAATATTTTCTATTTTGTCCATCTCGCCTACTATAGCTATGTTTGGCACGATGAATCTTTGGTCTTACTACATCTTTCTGGTAACAGAACCGAACAGTTAATTAACTATCTCTTCGACGGACAAATTAAATCTACAGAACAACTCTGGCAATTTCAAGGGGTTAATTCTGTGAAAGGGTTTCCCGATACCTTAGCCTCTCTTTATACTAGCTCGAATTACGATCTACCTCTCTATTATATTTTCCTCTGGTTTTTAGCAAGATTATTGGGCAATTCTTATCTAGTATTAAGGGGATTTTCGGTAATTATTTGGTTTGGTATTTTATGGAGTTTTTACCATTTAGCTTTGACCTTATTTAAAAATAAAAACGCCGCTTTAATTGCCGCTACACTTATCTTCTTTTCCCCGCGGTTTACCGGTTATGCTCTAGGAATTTGGGAATACGGCCTATATGTTTTCTGTTCGATACTTTCTAGCTGGTTATTTCTCAAAGCTCTTGACTCTTCGCAACCGAAAAAAGATTGGTTTTTCTATAGTTTATCCCTAATCGCTGGTTTATACACCCATGTTTTCTT
>NZ_CAIP01000378.1 GCF_000297435.1 Microcystis sp. T1-4
ACAGACTGAATTCCATTTCAGAAATTCCCTTCACTTTTACTTCGAGAGATTGATTCTCCTTGGGTGAACTACGCACCTCTCTATCCCATAGCGGTTAAACACATTTGGGAATGCTTTTCGTAAAATATTGTAGGAACCCATGACATCAGATTGAACCAGAATCCCCTTATCTGTACGATGTAACCCTCGCTTAATTCTTTTTCCTGAAAACACTGGCTTTTCAGTTATCTGTCCATAAACAGGGAGAGGATCGTCATTCAAAAAATTAGCAACGGAAGTATAGGATTCTTCTTGAAGAATCACAGAGATTCCTTCTAATTGACATTTATAACTAATCATCTCAATTAATCGAGCATGAGGGATGGTCACAAATTTTTGATTGTTGACTTTTCCTAAGTTCACTTCTTGTTTCCAACCGTCATTTTTCCCAATTACTAAAGTTGTTATCTCTTGCTCAACTAAGAGATTGACTAAATAACGACTAGCTCGGTGAAGATAATCATCTACTTTCTGATTACGACAGCGAGTTAAACGGCAAATTCTCTGGGAACTTTGACGATTGCCTTTTAATAGAGATTGTAACTTAGCTCGACGTTGGTTATAAAATTGATTCAGGCTTTTTAACGGTCTGCCATTAATCAACAAAGGGATAAAATCTGGTTAATTTGAAGTTACAGCCATCAAATTATCTATGCCTAAATCTATCGCAGCTATCTTTTCATTAGGAGCTAAGAACTGTTCGGTTTTCTCATAAATTACCTCGATTACATAACAATCACATTTAGGAACTATTCT
>NZ_CAIP01000377.1 GCF_000297435.1 Microcystis sp. T1-4
AACGCTCATCTCTATCACCAGCTACAGGTATCTGCTATCTGATTAGGTAAAAACCGAGGGTTTTCTGCAAGAGGAGCAAATAAATTGAGCGATTCCCTTGTCAAGCGCACCTCTTTCTCTGACAATGGATGAAGGACTGATGAGAAACGATCAGTTATAGTGAGACAGCCTTAGCAAGCCAGTAAAAGACTCCTAAATTCACTCTGAGCTGCCACAAATTGCCGTCATACCAACTTCTAGGACAAAAATAGGAATGCGAGTAACTTTTACCGAAAATCAGGGTTTTAGAAAGGAATTGAATAAACGGGTTGATGCTTATTTTACCGAAAACGGCATCCCCACCAGAGATAATTTTGCCATGTACCTGAAGACGATCACGATTTTAACTTGGGTAATTGCCGCTTGGCTGTTTGTGCTTTTTGGTCCGGATATCTGGTGGCTAAAAATTATCGGTTGTATGGTTTTAGGAGCAGGATTAGCAGGGATTGGTTTTAGTATCGGTCATGATGCTAACCATGGCGGCTATTCTAGTAAAAAATGGGTTAATTCTCTCCTTGGCATGACCTACGATTATATCATCGGTGCTTCCAGTTATCTCTGGCGTTTTCGTCATAATTATCTCCATCATACCTATACCAATGTTTTAGGGTACGATGTGGAAATTCACGGCGATGGTATCGTGCGAATGACTCCCCATGCCGAGCATAAATGGTATCATCGTTATCAACATTTATTTATCCCGATTCTCTACGCTGTAATTCCTATCTATTGGTCATTCTCCGATGTGCGCTCCATCTTCCTTAGTCATCGTTTTGGCGGGATTAAAATTCCCAATCCTAAACCGATCGATCTATTCGTTTTATTGAGCGGAAAAGTT
>NZ_CAIP01000376.1 GCF_000297435.1 Microcystis sp. T1-4
ACGAGCCAGATATCTACTGTTGTTAATGATAGTTGGAACCTTGCAAATACTAAAGCAAGCTAAGTTAGAGATATTAGCAGAAGCACTGCCAATACCGATCCTGTTTGAGAGTCGGAGAAAAAAACTAAAAAGTATTTTTAAAGCTGGAAATTCTGAATATTGAAAAAATCTGGTTTCTCTGCCTAAAAGAGATGTTAAAACAGCAGGATAGATTCACAACAAAAGGATTAGTATATATTGCCATAGACCGAACGAGTTGGGGAGCAATTAATATCTTGATGGTGAGTCTAATTTATGACAAGAGAGCCATGGCAATCTATTGGGAGATATTGGATAAAAAAGGAAGTAGTAATCTCGAAGAACAGCAGCGAGTATTGGGGAAAATATTGACGGTGCTATCAGGTCATAAAATCGTGGTGTTAGGAGATAGAGAATTTTGCTCGGTCAGTCTTGGAAAGTGGCTTCAGAAGGAGAGTTTGTACTTTTGTTTAAGACAAAAACAAAGTACAAATGTGAAGAAAAAAGAAGGAATTTATCAAGAAATGAGAGCATTAGGTTTAAGTCGAGGAACTCAACTATTTTTGAATGATGTCAATATCACAAAAGAGCAGGGATTTGGACAGTTTAACTTAGCTGGTAAGTGGAAAAAACCTATCGGGGTTTTCAAACAAAAAAACCTTGGTATATTCTGACAAATTTTGGGGATTTAGAGACGGCAATAATTGCCTATCAAAAAAGATTTGATATTGAGGAGATGTTCCGAGATTTTAAGTCGGGAGGCTATAGCTTAGAAGGTTCTCAATTAGCACCGCAATACCTATCAAAGCTGATAATTGTTATAGCTATCGCCTATACAAGTGCCACACTACAAGGTAAAAAAATTAAGAA
>NZ_CAIP01000375.1 GCF_000297435.1 Microcystis sp. T1-4
AAATTCTTCCTTTAATTCCTGCATCTTTTTCAAATTTGGAAAAGTTTCTTTGATAGCTTCTAGTTTGATTTTTTGGGGTTCCGTTAAATCTTTTTCATTTTTTAACAAGCTATATTTACTTCGCTTTAAAACTTCTAGCTTCGCTTCTTTTTCCGCTTTCTGTTTTTTATTTTTCTGCGCTTCTACCGCTCTTTTTTCTGCTCTTCTCTGTTCGTCTAACTCTTGATTAATTTGTTTCATTACATGGAATCTATCAGCGACTACCTCGGCCGATGGCATCAATTCTTTCACCAGATTTTTATAGGGCAACCAAAGGTCTATGCTCACTTCTTCAATTTGCTCTAACACCTCTTTTCCCCACCCCGTAAGCGTTTCCCTCAACTCTTCTTGTGTTCGCTTCTCTAGAATAGCTATTAGTTTTCCCGTATCTAAATTTACTAAAACTGCACAGTAATTTTTTTGCCCTTTGACTAGAGCGATTTCATCAATTCCTAGTCTTTTTAATTCCGATAGGTCTGGCTCTGTAATTTCTTCGGCGATGTCCTCTATCATTCTTTGAATCTCTTCTTCCGTTACGTCATTTCTTCGGCTAACATTTAAAATATCTCCTTCTTTTAATTGTTCGAGTATATTCTCGGCTAGTCTTTTCGTATAGGTTCGTTTCTTGGCGACAAAATCTAACTCTTCACTAAAGGGTTTTCGACAATTATCGCACTTAAATTGACGACGATTAACCTGTAGGTA
>NZ_CAIP01000374.1 GCF_000297435.1 Microcystis sp. T1-4
CCTTACGTCAATTTGAAGCTTTAGAGAATTTTAGTTAAAACACTTTTTGTATAAAAGTGAGCTTAATCCCCCCTTGATCCCCCCTGCCCCCCTTAATAAGGAGGATGCCGATAGGCGGGGGGATCTGACAAACTAAAAATAATTACCAAAATGCTACTAATTACTCTCAACGAAAATACTTTATCTTTATCTCCGGGCAGTCAAGTTATTTTTCCGCATCAGACTTGGGAAGATTACCAAAGATTGCTGAGTTTACGTCTCCAAAAAACCTATCCCAAACTCTATTTTAATCGCAAAACGCAAGAAATTCGGCTTATGTCTCCTTTACCAAGTCATGGCAATCGTGTTGATACATTAAGGGATTTAGTAAAAATTATCCTCCGTCGTCAAGGTAAAGACTGGCAATGTTTTGATCCGATTACCTTGAAAATGCCTGGAGAAGCGGGAGTAGAACCAGATACCTGTTTTTATATTGATAATAGACAGTCAATTTTAGGCAAAGAGAGAATTGATTTAACTGTCGATCCTCCTCCCGATTTAGCTATAGAAGTGGATTTTACTTCT
>NZ_CAIP01000373.1 GCF_000297435.1 Microcystis sp. T1-4
GGAGAAGCTTTATTCGATTTCTCTACGGTTGAAGATTTAATCAATTGGTTAAATACTTTAACTGCTTAGTTTGTGTTAGTGATCGCATCTTCGCCATGACAAGGGGTAAGATTGCTTCGGAAAGGGAATTTCAGTTAACAGTTAACAGTTAGAAGTGAGGTCTGCCAAAGGGAATTGACAGACCGCAAAACATAGGATAGCATTTGTATAATTCTTATCAAAATACGGAGAAAATATGACTCTAGTTATTTCCCAAGAAGTGATTAAAGCAAGTGGTTTATCAGAGGATGAACTGTTGAAGGAAATTGTTGTTATGTTATTCCAACAAGATAAGATTAGCTTAGGAAAAGCAAGTGAGTTATTAGGTATTAATCAAATCAAGTTTCAACGGATGCTTTCTGAACGAGGAATTTGTATTCACTATGATGTTGCTGAGTTTCAGCAAGATATTAAGCATTTAAAAGAGAAAGGTTGGCTATGATTATTATTAGCGATACTTCTCCTCTCAGCAGTCTTGCTCTTGTTGGTTAAGTAGGGAGGCACAATTATTTGTAGGATGGGTTAGCGGTAGCGTAACCCATGCGGGCGTTGGGTTTCATGCTTCAACCCAACCTACGTTCTATTTAGAAAACCCGTTTTCTTTGAGAAACCCGTTTTCTTTGAGAAACCCGTTTTCTTTGAGAAACCCGTTTTCTGTATAAATGTTAATTTCTGTTACAGGGGTCTTGAAAGATTGGGGATTGTTGA
>NZ_CAIP01000372.1 GCF_000297435.1 Microcystis sp. T1-4
CCCTAATTATTTCTCCAAACCAGTTTCGGATTGTTTGACAACTCTTGGTAAAAACACTGGAAGATTTTGCCAACTATTCCGTGATGGATAGCAGTCCTTCTGTCGGATTCTTTGAGGTTTCGTAAATCTTTCTAAATTCTTCTTTTAATTGCTGCATTTTTTCAAATTTGGGAAAGTTTCTTTGATAGCTTCTAGTTTAATTTTTTGGATTTCCGTTAAATCTTCTTCATTTTTTAACAGGCTATATTTACTTCGCTTTAAAACTTCTAGCTTTGCTTCTTTTCCTGCTTTCTGTTTTTTATTTTTCTGCGCTTCTACGGCTCTTTTTTCCGCGGCTCGACTGAGCATCGCCGAACGTCTCTTCTCTGTTCGTCTAACTCTTGATTAATTTGTTTTATTACATGGAATCTATCAGCGACTACCTCGGCCGAAGGCATCAATTCTTTCACCAGATTTTTATAAGACAACCAAAGATCTATGCTGACTTCTTCAATTTGCTCTAACACCTCTTTTCCCCAGCCTGTAAGCGTTTTCCTCAACTCCTCTTGTGTTCGCTTCTCTAGAATAGCTATTAGTTTTCCCGTATCTAAATTTACTAAAACTGCACAGTAATTTTTTTGTCCTTTGACTAGAGCGATTTCATCACTTCCTAGTCTTTTTAATTCCGATAAATCTGGCTCTGTAATTTGTTCGGCGATGTCCTTTAGCATTCTTTGAATCTTTTCTTCTGTTACGTCATTTCTTCGGCTAATATTTAAAATATCTCCTTCTTTTAATTGTTTGAGTATATTCTCGGCTAGTCTTTTCGTATAGGTTCGTTTATTGGCGACAAAATCTAACTCTTCGCTAAAGGGTTTCTGACAGTTATTGCACTTAAATTGACGACGATTAACTTGTAGTTACAGGG
>NZ_CAIP01000371.1 GCF_000297435.1 Microcystis sp. T1-4
TATCTTTTGGCTCTCCCAGCTTTGGTGGGTAAAATGTATTCTAAGATACATTTCTCAAGAGCGAGGGGGTGGAACGAACCACAAAGACACAAAGGACACAAAGATCGATCGATCCTATGTCAATTAAACTTATCACACAGAACCTAGAAGAGCTATCTTTTTTCAGGTCTTGTGACATATTTTTGGATTCCCATATCCTTAATTTTTTTACCTTGTAGTGTGGCACTTGTATACGCAATAGCTATAACAATTATCAGCTTTGATAGGTATTGCGGTGCTAATTGAGAACCTTCTAAGCTATAGCCTCCCGACTTAAAATCTCGAAACATCTCTTCAATATCAAATCTTTTTTGATAGGCAATTATTGCCGTCTCTAAATCTTCAAAATTAGTCAAAATATATCAAGGTTCTTTTGTGGTAAAACCTCAGTAAGTTTTTTCCACTTACCAGCTAAGTTAAACGGTCTAAATCCCTGCTTTTTTGTAATATTTACATCATTCAAAAATAGTTGAGTTCCTGGACTTAGATCCAATCCCCTCATTTCTTGATAAACTACTTCCTCTGTCTTGACATTTCTGCTTTGTTTTTGTCTTAAAAAAAGTATACACTCTACTCGTGAAGCCACTTTCCAAGACTGACTGAGCAAAATTCTCTATCTCCTAACACCACGATTTTATGACCTGATAGCACCGTCAATATTTTTCCCAATACTCGCTGCTGTTCTTCGAGATTACTACTTCCTTTTTTATCTAATATTTCCCAATAGCTTGGCATGGCTCTCTTGTCATAAATTAGACTCACCATCAAGATATTAATTGCTCCGCAACTCGTCCAGTCTATGGCAATATATACTAATCCTTTTATTATGAATCTCTCCTGCTGTTTTAACATCTCTTTTAGGCAGAGAAACCAGATTTTTT
>NZ_CAIP01000370.1 GCF_000297435.1 Microcystis sp. T1-4
CGTACTACTGGAATATGCACCATTCGCAGTTCCTAAAACCTCATCACTGAGTAGCTCAATTGGGGGAAGTTGACTAAAATTTCGGCTTTGCCACTGCTGTCGTAATTCTGTCGCTTTAACCACATCATAACTTGTGCCAAAAGCGGTTTCTAAATTCGCCCAAAAACCATCAGATTGAGCAAAATCGAACAAAACATCGTCAACAACAGGAAGAATCGGCAACAGGGTAGAAGTCATGACATTAACAGCAAAAGTTTATTCCTAACAGTTTTAGCTCAACAATCCCCAATCTTTCAAGACCCCTGTAACAGAAATTAACATTTATTACAAGAAAACGGGTTTCTCAAAGAAACCCGTTTTCTAAATAGGTTCTCAAAGAAACCCGGTTTCTAAATACCAAAGAAACCCGTTTTCTCATGGTTTCTCGCAGAAACCCGTTTTCTAGATATTGATTTTTGCCAAAGACTGCTTAAATTCTGCGAGAGAATTAGCGGTAGCTGCTAATTTTAGTAGCTCTTCTAAGATAGTAGGGTTAGTCATTTTGCCGATTATCTCTTCAATTTCTGAAGAAATCTCTCCAAACCGCACAGTTAAAACTGTTTTTATGGCATCACGGCTTTTTTGTAATGCTCCAATTTCCTTACCAATTTCCTTACCCTGTTCTATCCC
>NZ_CAIP01000369.1 GCF_000297435.1 Microcystis sp. T1-4
AACATATTTATTCGCTCAAACCAAGCTAGGGACTGCACCTAGTTTTTTACACACAATTCCTGATGGTTTAAAATAGCTTCTGATACCTCAATGAGTAGAAAAGCGATCGCATCTTGATGATCCGCGTCGGTTAAAATGGTTTCGAGGGTGCTAGGGGTGGGAATTTCGTCCCCATCTGCCAACATAAAGGAAATATGACCTTTTAAGGCTTCAGTTGCCATTTTTTTCGCTTCTTCGATGGTTTCTCCTGCGCTAATACAACCCGGAAAGTCATAAAATTGTACCCCATAATCACTATGGTTATCTTTATGAACGGTGGCTAAATAAGTAATCATTGATTTCTCCTTTATCGTAACTTAATACCGGCTTGTTTTTCGATACTGATTAGGGTTTTAAGGGGAATATCCTTTTTAGGGTGAGGAACAGTCACTTTCCCTTTTTTATGGGGATGTTTAAAATGATGATGACTTCCTGTTGTACCTACTTGATACCATCCCTCATCCTTCAGTTTTTTGATAATTTCTCGACTTTCCATAATTGATGATTTCTATTTCACCCCCCTAATTGTTGTAAAATCTGCATCACCTTTTCATA
>NZ_CAIP01000368.1 GCF_000297435.1 Microcystis sp. T1-4
AAACTATCAGTTCCCCCCTTATCAAGGGGGGATTAAGGGGGGATCGAACCCAACATCTATCTTAGATGCCCAGAGTTACCGCTAAAGTTTGATTGCTTAAAGAGTCAAGTGCTGATGGCGATTCCTGTGGGGTCGCTATTTTTTTCCTCCCCACCGACAAAATTGAGGAGCGCTCGTCGTCCCTGAGCGCCTCGATCGAGTAAAGTAATCTCTAGATAATTTTCCGGCAAAAAAGTTAAACGTTCTGACCATTCGATCGCCACTATCCCTAAATCCACCTCGATTCCCTGCCAATAATTTTCTAGGTACAGGGCCTCGATATCTTGACCCTGCAAACGATACAAATCCAAATGATACAAAGGAAGGCGGCCTTCGCTATATTCGTTAACGAGGGTGAAGGTAGGACTAGCTATAGGCTCTTGAATGCCCAATCCTAGGCCAATTCCCTGTACTAAGGTGGTTTTTCCCGCTCCCAAATCACCTTTTAATAAAATTACACTGCCGGGGGCCAAGGTTTGCCCCAGTTTTTCCCCTAAATTGACAGTAGCTTCTCGATCAGGCAAGTCGATAATCATTTTTTCCCGCTAGGATGCCAATTAACCACTGATTTTAATATAGCGATCAGAGCAGCTTTCTGACATCCTTGGCTCTGGGGGGCAAAATTTGGTCTTTTGATCGAGAAAAATAAAAGCAGTTAAACTAATCTCTTATCTCTTAGTCTTACCTTTGGTCAAATGGTCGTTATCAAGACAGAGATAAGCGATCGGCGAAACCTTCTGGTAGATTAGACTAAATGGGAGTTGGTTAACTGCTTTTATAAAATTGATGGTTCCCTAACCATCAGCATTGTCTAGGGTCGAAGGTAATAAAACAACCGAAGTTTAGGACTTTAAGCTAGAAGTTAAGAAAAACAGTGAAATTATTATTTTTGAGTAATGGCCACGGTGAAGATGAGATCGCGATCCGGATTATCAAAAGACTGCAATCATCTCCCCACTGTCCGGATATTACTGCTTTACCCCTAGTGGGTAACGGTTATGCTTATACTCGTCTGGGGATTCCCCTTCTCGATCGAGGTCAAAAAATGCCCTCTGGGGGTTTTATCACTGGGGATGTCAAACAATTATGGCGAGATCTGCGGGAGGGATTATTAGGATTAACCTCCCGTCAATACCGTCTGGTCAGAAATTGGGGCCAAGAAGGGGGAAAAATTGTCGCAGTGGGAGATATCTTACCCCTGGCCCTTGCTTGGTTGAGCGAGACAGATTATGCTTTTGTGGGAACGGCTAAATCGGAATACTATCTCCGGGATGAGCAGGGATGGTTAGATAGTAGCTCGATGATCGATCGCCTCTGGGGTTCCTACTATTATCCCTGGGAACGCTGGTTAATGGCTCATCCTCGCTGTCGGGGAGTTTTTCCCCGGGATAGTTTAACTAGCAAAATTTTACAACAGTGGTCAATTGCCGTTGTCGATGGGGGTAATCCGATGATGGATGACCTTTTACCCGCAATAACGGGCGATTTTCCCCAAGATTGCCTAACTATTCTGCTGCTACCCGGTTCGCGCTTTCCCGAATCTCTCCACAATTGGCAGCAAATTCTCGCAGCTGTGGCGGCCATTATCGGCCGTTTTCCCGATTACAAGCTGGAATTTTTGGCGGCGATCGCTCCTTCCCTCCCCCTAGAATCTTTTACGGCTGCTTTAACTTCCCAGGGTTGGCGAGAACACAGCATAAATAAGTTTATTTGTCAAGAAGTATTTATAACTATTTCTCAAAGGGATTACGCCGAATATTTAGGCCGTTGCCATCTAGCGATCGCCATGGCGGGAACTGCCACGGAACAGTTCGTCGGTTTGGGTAAACCGGCGATCACAATTGCGGGATCTGGACCACAGTTTACTGCTCATTTTGCCACACTGCAACAGCGTTTATTAGGCTGTTCAATTCTCTTGGGCGATAGTGCCGAGTCAGTGGCAGACAAGTTAGAATATTTATTACAAAATCCCCCAAAGTGGCAAGAAATCGCCTTTAATGGTCGTCAGAGAATGGGAGCGGCCGGTGCCTCCGATCGCATTGCACAATGGTTACTAGGCAATTTTTGCCCTTAAACGAAAGTATCGGTCTGATTTTCGCCGCTAGTGGGCCCCTCAAAAATAGTTTCTAGGGCAATTTTTTGGGCGCTTGGTTGTTGTCCGTAGCTGAAAAGATAGGGAATTTCTCCGCTTTGTTGACGAAACCACTGGAAAACGTAGGGACTACCATAAATAATCAATGCTTGAATTTGTCCAGTTTTCAGCAAAGCTTGATAGATAGCTTTCGTTTCGTCGCTTAATCCAGCACTACCCCGAAAAGGATTACCACGGATAAATACTTGTAGGAGAGTCGTTTCTGGGGAGACGAGGGACTGATTAAAGGTACTACGGTCGATTATTTGGGTTTGATAACCCCATTGTCGGGGAATTGTCACCGCCGGACAAGAGCGATCGAGAAAGTCACAGTTGAGTAAATCATCGATAATGATTAAATTGCGGCCTTGAGTAGCTTTAATCGGTAAATTACCGCTAACTGTTTGGGAATCTTTTAAAATATCCCTGACAATCTCTAGAGCTTGCGGTGCCGCTAAACTGCTTAAGGATTCTAAGAATGGCTGTCTTTGCCCTAATTTCTCTTTTGCTCGTTGAATACGCTGCCAAGAATCATTAATTCTCGCTTCGCTAATTGTACCCGCTTGCACGGCACTATACACAGCTTCGATCGCTTCGATCGGATCGGGAGGCATTAACAGTATATCGGCCCCCGCCTGTACCGCCCTCACTGCTAGGGCGGCAGCGCTGGCAATTTTGGTTACTCCTCCCATAATCAGGGCATCGGTGACGATTAAACCCTGAAAACCGAGATTTTGGCGCAGTTTTTCCCCGAGAATTTTCGAGGAAAGAGTGGCGGGAAATTCGGCATCCCAAGCGGGAATTAACAGATGGCCTGACATAATACTATCAACCCCCGACTCGATCGCTGCTTGAAAGGGCGGCAATTCGATCGCTTCTAGGCGATGATGATCGTGGTTGATGATGGGAAGATCGAGATGGGAGTCATTGCTGGTGTCACCGTGGCCGGGAAAATGTTTGGCCGTGGTCAAAACTGGATAGGAATTCGCCCCTAAAATAAAAGCTTGAGCTAGATTAGCGACGATTTCGGGAGTTTCAGCGAAGGAACGAATATTAATAACGGGATTGTCGGGATTATTGTTCACATCGACAATTGGGGCTAAAATCCAGTTAATCCCGATCGCTAGTGCTTCCTTAGCGGTAATTGCTCCCATTTCTCTAGCATATTCTGTGGCTTTTGTCAAGCTTTTTTCGGCTATTTTTCCTAAAGCCATCGGGGGGGGAAACCAAGTAGCGCCGGAAAACCTTTGGCCGACTCCCTCCTCGATATCGGCGGCGATGAGGAGAGGATTATCGCCGGACCAACTTTGTAATTGTTGGCTGCGGAAAGCGATTTCGGCGGCGCTGCCTCCTAAGAGAATCACCCCACCGAGGTGGAGGGTTTCTAACCAATGTTTCAGGGTGGCGTTGACGGGTTCCCAAGCAGGATAGCGGATTTGTTGGTCAAAGAGATAGCCGGAAGCGCGGACTACTATCATCTGACCAATACGTTCTTTTAGGGATAAAATGCGATCGCTCACTATTCAGTTATCAGTTATCAGTTATCAGTTATCAGTTATCAGTTTCTGAAGGCAAGAGGCAAGAGGCAAAGGGCAGAATCTGGCAACTCTCCTACCTAAAAAGAAAGTTAGAAACTAAGCACATCAGAGATTTTAGCCTAACCAATTAGGTTTTAGTTTCTGGAAATTTATCAGGTTTAAGTTTTAAGTTGCCAGTTTTGCCTAAATTTAGTTATCCTCTACTGATCACTGTTCACTGGTCACTGATATCGGAATCGTCATCTTCTGGGGGTCTATCGCTTTTAATATGATCGAGAAGGTGTAACATTTGATCGCCGCGTTCGAGGGAAGAATCTTCTAGAAAGACCACTTCGGGGGTACGTCTCAGACGGATACGTTGGCCTAGTTCACGCCGGACGAATCCCGCGGCAGCTTTTAAACCGGCCATAGTTTCGGCCTTTGCATCTTGGTTGCCGTAGATAGACACAAAAATCCTAGCGTGTTGTAGGTCGTGGGAGAGGTCCACATCGGTAACGCTCACCATACCGGCACCGACGCGATCATCTTTAATTTCCATTAATAACATTTGGCTGACCTCGCGCTTAATTAGCGAGGACACGCGAGATACTCGACGGTCGTTAGCCATAATTTTTGTCCCCTAAAAACAGCGAAACCCCTACCATTGTATCAAGCTAATCCGAGCATGGCTTTGAGGGTGAAATAAAGAAAGGCGAAAGTTCCCCCCAGAAAACCCACAAGTGCGATCGCTGTGAGGGGATTTTTTAATAAAGGGGCTAACCAGCCGAAAAAGGCGAAGAAAATCCCTAAACTAAAGCTAATCAGATAGCGGGGGTAACGGCTCACGTTATCAAAAAAGTCGCCCATAAATTTTGTTTATTATCTTTGTCCGTAAGTAAGTATAGCAGTAAGCTTCGATCCTGAGCTACCATTACCAGTAAACTTAAAATCCTATCTCTCATTAATTTCTCATGATTTCCCCGGAGATATTTTAAGGGAGTAAATCAAGTATGTGTTAAGTATTGAATTAATTTTCTACCATTTGAGGAATTGCCAAGGCTGATCACTGATATTGAAGGCGTAAGTCGGGATTCTCCTCTTTTCTCGGTCGTTGCTTAGAGCGCATTTTCACTGACTCACCTCCGACTTCTCCGTCTGGTTTTACCGTTTTTTATTTCCTTTCTCTGGGATGATCAGCTACTCTTGATAATTAAGCTTCTTGCTGAAGTTGACACCAATGACTGCCTTCCTCCTATCGTAGCTGAGGAATGCTATGATCAAAAATTAATGATCTTGAGATGGTAATTTGCGTGATCTTGCCTGTTTTGCTACCCATTGCCCAAACTCCCCCTAGTGTAGAAATAATTCGACCGGCCCAGGTGCGTCCTTTACCGAATCAACTAGATCAAGTTCCCGTTTTTAATAGCAATAGTCCCGAATTATTGCTAGGAGAAGGGATTTTACTTTCCACTTTTCCCCCCCAAGAGAAAAGTTTTCCCTCGGCCCATTTAAATTATGCTTTTCAGGGACGCTTTGATATTTTTGCCCACCATGTAGCTAGGGGGAATTTCCCCGATAATTTACGCAGCCTTTATTTGGGGATATTACTCCACAATCCTAGTTCTAATCCAGTCACCGTTAAAATTCTGCAAGGGGCCAGTTATTTGAGTCAACCGGATGCAGCTTTTATCGATTTACCTGCACAAGTGGAAAATAATCAGGGGACGGTTTTTGCCGGTCCAGGAAGTCGGGTAATGGGGGATATTTTAATGGGGCAGCGTCAGGATATTTTTCCCGATAGGATTATTATTCCCCCTGGGGAGAGTTTTATGGTCTTAAATGCGGCGATTCCCGTGCGCGATTTGACTCCACCCTTAAACGGTAGATCCACTTATCTCCGTCTGGAAAGTGACGGTCTTCTCTACGCTGCTAGTTTAGCTCTTTATGCAGCCCTAGACGAAAATGGGCAAGAAAGACCCCCAAATCTGACAGAATGGGAAAATCTGCTGGAAAAAGGCGATTTATCGACTCCGCGCGATCGAGCGCCCACTCCTCCCAATAGTCAAGGACAGATAATTTATGGACGGGTAGCGGGGGTGTCCCAAGGTTCAGCCTGGCCCGCCCGATTGGTCGATCGAGCTTCTTTATGGTTAAATATTCCTGATTCTGGTCAATCTATAGCCTATGGGATTAGTACCCTACCTGGAGGCAAACTGGGAACGGAACAAAATCAAAGTGCTAGTATGTTAGTTCGCTATCCCGATACGGCCTATCAAGCTCATGGTAATTACGGTGTGGAATATAGGTTAAGTTTACCTCTATTTAATCGAAGTGATGAGGCGAAAACGGTGACTATTGCGCTAGAAACACCGATTAAAGAGAATGTTATCGGTCAGGGTTTGCGTTTTCTCGATCCGGCTGCCCCACAAGTGTTTTTTCGGGGAACAGTAGCCGTCAATTATAGCGATGACCAAGGACGGGCAGAAAGCAGATTTTTCCATCTCGTCCAAAGACGCGGACAAGAGGGAGAATCTTTAGTGACTCTGACTATTCCTCCGGGGGATTGGCGTGTAGTACAGGTAAATTTTTTATATCCACCAGATGCCACTCCTCCGCAGGTTTTAACGATTAAGACCGAGTAGAACAAGTTTAAAATTGGCCGTTAACGATGGCAATATTCCATTGACCGTCTTGGTTGGTTTCAAAGGCAATTTGGCGACCATCACCGCTAATGGTGGGATTACGCACGCTTCCCCGCAGGTTAGCGGTTAATAGGGTTGCACGGGACTGGGAACGATCATACACCATGACATCACTTTTACCGCGTTCGCTGGAGATATAGGCAATTAAACGACCGTCAGCATTCAGAGATGGCTGATCTTGGCTAGAATCGCCACGATTTAGGTTAGGAAGATTAACTAGGCGCTTTTCTTGCAGATCGAATAAATATATACTACGACGACCGGAGCGATCGGAAGCGAAGGCTAAATAGCGACCATCAGCACTATAACTGGGAAATTGATCGGGGGCAAAACTATTTAAACCACCGACGGGAACTTGAGGAGTAATCAAAAGAGGGGAATTACAGCCACTTATTCCCGATAAAAGTCCAAAAGAGGCCAAAAATCGCCCCAGCCAGATAAAAAATTTTTTTTCTTTCATCTTGACTTTTGACCCCAAATGTGCTAGTAACTTTCTTCCTTGCCGACGGTTTTGAGGGTAAGTAGTTGATTGCCTTGACTGAGACTATCGGCGATCGCTTCTCGAATCGGCAGGTCAATACTGGTTTCAGCGAGGATTTCTTGGGCTTTTTGTCGCAAATCTGCTCCAGTATCGGCATCTACTTGGTCTAGATCGAGTAATTCCTGCGATAGATGTTCGATCGAATTCGGGTTAGTCATAGCTCAGGCTCCCAACAAGCTTAATTACAATCCCATTGTAAAGAGGGTTCGGTCCCTAATTGGGGATTTTTTGGCTTTAATTCAGTATTGATAAGCTGTTCGTAATTTAAATTGCTTGTTGAGATCAGGCGGTCGGCAGGAGGCAGGAGATTATTTTTATTTATTCTCCCCACTCCCCTCTCCCCCCGCAACGGCTCGCAGTGGTCTCCCCCCACTCCCCAATTCATAATTCCTCCTCTCCCCATTTCATAATTCATCATTCATAATTCATAATTCCCTCTCCCTCAAAAAAATTTTCCTAGAGGTGCTTGACATAACCCTGATGATGAAGTTACAATCAGAATTGTCGCAAAAATGGGATTGTAGTTCAATTGGTTAGAGCACCGCCCTGTCACGGCGGAAGTTGCGGGTTCGAGCCCCGTCAATCCCGTAAAAATCTAGATTAGAGTCGCCCAGGGCCGGTTAACCTGTGGGCAGTAGGATAAATAAACAAGCTCCTACTGCCTAGATTTGTTCTAATTTACCGATAAACCGGCATTAGCTTGAATATAATCGGGTAATTCAATCTTTACCGGTTGTACCCGCCAGATTTCCTCGCAATATTCCCGAATCGATCGATCGCTAGAGAATTTCCCCATGCGGGCCACATTAAGAATTGCTAAACGACTCCAATGTTCTTGATCTTGATAGGCGCGACCGACTTCTTCCTGACAGTCGATATAGGACTGATAATCAGCCAGTAACATATAGGGATCATCGTAGATAAGATTATCCACAAGCGGACGAAATAAACTACTATCACCCCGGCTAAAAAATCCCGAACCAATGAGGTCTAATACTGCCCGCAATTCTTCGTTATGGTAATAGTATTCTTGGGGATTATAACCGGCAGCTTTCTTAGCATAAACCTCCTGGGTGGTCAAGCCAAAAAGAAAGAAATTTTCCGCCCCCACCTCTTCACGAATTTCGATATTTGCCCCATCGAGAGTACCGATAGTTAAGGCCCCATTCATAGAGAATTTCATATTACCGGTTCCCGAAGCTTCTTTCCCGGCCGTGGAAATTTGTTCAGACAAGTCGGCAGCTGGATAAACCCGTTGACCGAAGGTGACATTATAATCGGGCAGGAAAACCACTTTTAAACGTCCTCCAATTGTCGGATCATTATCGATCACTTCTGCCACAGAATTAATCAATTTAATGATTAATTTGGCCATAAAATAACCCGGGGCTGCCTTACCACCAAAAATAAAGGTACGGGGGGTAATATCGAGATTGTGATTATTTTTGAGGCGATGATAGAGAGTAACGATATGTAAAACGTTGAGATGTTGCCGTTTATATTCGTGAATGCGTTTTACCTGCACATCAAAGAGGGTACTAGGATCAACTTTAATCCCGACTTTTTTATCGATATAATTGGCTAAATCTGCCTTAATATCGTATTTAATTTGTCGCCAAGAGTCCCGAAATCCCCCATCATCCACATAGTTTTCTAAACCGCGTAAATCCTCCAGATGTTTAATCCAATTTTCGCCGATTTTTTCGGTAATTGCAAAAGTCAAGCGGGGATTACTAGAAACTATCCAGCGTCGGGGAGTAACCCCATTGGTTTTGTTGCTAAACTTTTCGGGAAAGAGTTCATAGAAATCGCGAAGAACATCTTTTTTTAGTAATTCTGTATGGAGAGCTGCCACCCCATTAATTGCCTGGGAACCCACACAGGCGAGGTGAGCCATACGGACGTATTTTTCGCCGCTTTCATCGATTATAGACAAACGGGACATTTTGCCATCATCATGGGGATAAATAATGCGAATTTTATCCAAGAAACGATGGTTAATTTCGTAGATAATTTCCATTAATCGCGGTAAAAGACGACCAAAAATACTCAAAGGCCATTTTTCTAAAGCTTCTGGCAAAAGAGTATGATTGGTATAAGCGAAGGTATTTTGAGTAATAAACCAAGCTTTATCCCAATCGAAATGATGTACATCAATTAACAAGCGCATTAACTCAGCTACCCCGACAGAAGGGTGAGTATCATTCAATTGTACCGACCATTTTTGATGAAAATTATCGAGACTGGGGTTCTCATGTAAGTGAATACGAATCAGATCCTGTAGGGAACAGGAAACAAAGAAATATTGCTGTTCTAAACGCAGTTCTTTGCCTTGAATTGGTTCATCGTTAGGATAGAGAACTTTACTGATATTTTCCGAGTGAACTTTATTATCCACCGCGCCATAATAATCGCCACGATTAAAGCGACCAAAATCAAAAGATTCACAAGCTTCTGATTTCCAGAGACGCATGGTATTAGCGGTGTTAACTCGATAGCCGAGAATTGGGGTATCGTAGGGAATTCCTTTGACTACATAATCGGGAATCCAATGACTGCGATAATTACCATTTTCGTCGATGTAGGATTCGGTATAACCGCCAAATTTTACCTCTACCGATGATTCCGGTCGGGCAATTTCCCAGGGATTTCCATACTGTAACCACTTATCGGTTATTTCCACCTGCCAACCGTCGTGAATTTCTTGATCAAAGATACCAAATTCGTAGCGAATACCGTAACCAATAGCTGGAATTTCTAGGGTAGAAAGGGAATCGAGATAACAGGCAGCTAAACGACCTAAACCACCATTTCCTAACCCCGGTTCTTCTTCCTGAGCAATTAATTCTTCTAGTTTTAATCCCGATTCGCTGACAGCTTTCTGCACTTGTTCGTAGATACCGAGATTAATTAAATTATTAGCCAAATGGGGGCCGACTAAAAATTCGGCCGAGAGATAACAAACGGTTCTGACATCTTTTTTTAGATAGGTTTGTTGGGTGGTTAACCAACGCTGCAATAAACGATCGCGGATGGTATAAGCTAGGGCCATGTAAAGATCGTTTTTGCTGGCTAATTCCGGTAATTTACCTTGAATATAGAGTAAATTATCCCTTAAAGCCCGTCGGATAGTTTCTGTGTCTAATCCTGTTCTGTCGTCTTCGATGATAATCGGACAAACAAAACTCGTGTCTGAAGATGTATCCATAGGAGTGTTTTTACTGAAGATTGGCTGCTCTTAGTTTAAGATAACCAGACCCAAAATTATATCAAGAAAAGCTTAAATCTTGACTAAGATTAAGGTATAGTAATAATAAAGTTAAGGTGATTAAATGTCAGTTACCGATAGGAAGCGAAAATAGGGGAAAGTTTGAGCAATGCGTGCTTTTGTGACGGGTGGAACGGGTTTTATCGGGGCGAATTTAGTGCGATTGCTTTTAGTCGAAGGCTACCAAGTGCGCGTCCTCGTCCGTCCCCACAGTAATCTCAGAAATTTGTGGGGTTTAGATATCGAAATTGTCTGGGGTAATTTAAATGATGAGAACTTATTTAAATTAATGGTCGGATGCGAAGTTCTCTTTCATGTAGCGGCACAATATTCTCTCTGGCAAAAGGATAGACATCAACTCTACCAAAACAATGTTTTAGGTACAAGAAATGTTCTAGAATCGGCGCATCTAGCGGGAATTACCAGAATAGTTTATACCAGTTCCGTGGCCGCTATTGGAGTGGGTAAAAAGGGTGAAAGTGTCGATGAAACTTATCAAAGTCCCGCCCATCAATTAGTGGGTTATTATAAAAAATCGAAGTATTGGGCAGAACAGGAAGCATTGAAAGCAGCACAAAGAGGACAGGATATCGTTATAGTTAATCCTAGTACGCCCATAGGAGCCTTTGATATTAAGCCTACACCCACCGGCGACATTATTCTCCGTTTTTTGCGACGAAAAATGCCCGCTTATGTGAATACGGGATTAAATCTAATTGATGTGCGCGATGTGGCCTGGGGACATTTATTAGCTTTAGAAAAGGGCAGAACTGGCGAAAGATATATTTTAGGTCATCAAAACACTTCTTTAAAAACTTTGTTGACAGAATTAGCCAAAATTACCGGCATAAATGCCCCGAAAATTGTTTTACCTTTTTGGATTCCTTTACTAATAGCTTGGTTAGATGAAAAAGTTCTTCCTGTCCTCGGAAAATCCCCCTCTATACCCCTTGATGGCGTGAAAATGTCAAAACAGTCCATGTACTACGATTCCTCGAAGGCAGTGCAAGAACTAGGCTTACCCCAATCGCCGATTAGACAAGCTTTAGCCGATGCCATCGATTGGTTTCAAACCAATGGAGACATTACTTATTAACACTGAGTAGGAAAGGAAAAAAATGGTCTCAATTGTGCTGAGATGCTTAAGTAGTTAGGTGTTAAAAGTTGTCAGACATCCCCCTTATTAAGGTAGTAGGGTTGATTCATGAATCAACCCTACTATGAATCAACCCTAGGGGCAGGGGGCATCTGATGCAAAATCTATTTAATAACTCATCTAGGAAACCCCGTTCTTGCTAAAATAACTCCAATTTTAAGCGCCATCATCCCCCCAAGAACACTGCCCAACCAGTAAATTAAACTGAAAGTCACGTTTCCCTGCTCTAAAAACTTGTTAACCTCCAAACTATAGGCGGAAAAAGTTGTATAGGAACCACAAAAACCCGTGGCAATCATCAATCCTAATTCTGGGGCAATTATGCGAATATTTTCCTTAACCATAGTAAAAATATAGGCAATAATTAAACAACCAGAAACATTGACAAAAAATGTTCCCAAAAATCCCCATTCTTGACCGAAAATACTGTCAATTAATTCTCCGATATAAAAACGACTCAAAGCCCCAAAAATAGCCCCAATCGCCACGAATAAACTATAACGTCCCCTGAAAAAATTCATGCTGTCTCTCCTGTCCTTCAATAGTCAATAAATTGGAGAATTAAGTAGCTGGTTATAATTAAATTTAAAATGGATTTTAGGTTCGATCTCCCCTTAATCACCCCTTGATAAGGGGGGCATCTGATAGTTTTTAACGCCTACCTACTTAACCTAGAAAAAATTGGGCAATAGCTGCCCCGATTCTCACGGCAATCAATCCGAAAATGATACTAGCAACGGCAAAAAAAAGACTGAGAAAATTTTGCTGATTGCGCCAGAGGATCAATATATCTAAACTATAGGTAGAAAAGGTGGTATAAGCTCCTAAAAATCCCGTTCTAACCATTAAATCTAGTGCGTGGGAATAAAAGGGAAAACTGGGTAAAATAGCCCCAAAAAAGCCGATAGCTAGACAGCCAGTTAAATTAATAATAAAGGTTCCAGATGGAAAGCGCAAGCCGAATTTTGCTTTTGTCCATTCGGTAATATGATAACGAGATAACGCCCCCGGAACCGCTCCGGCTACAATTGCGAAAACATCGTTCAAATCTGACATTGTATCTAATTTTTTTGCTATCTTTGTCTAGGCTCTATGATAATTGATGCGCTTATTGATCGCATGGCCGATATTTTCAGGGGTGTTATTGTCGAGGACAACCCTCTGACTTTAAAATAGAGGGATGAAAATTCAACCGCGTAAACGTTTTGGACAACATTGGTTAAAAGATGAATCGATACTCGATCGCATCATCGGCGCTGCTAATTTACAATCAGAGGATCGGGTATTAGAAATCGGCCCTGGTACAGGCATTTTAACCCGTCGTCTTCTCGATGGCGCTCAATTGGTTGTCGCTGTAGAAATCGATCGAGATCTATGGACAATTTTAAATAAAAAATTTGGCCAACAAGATAACTTTCATCTCATCCCGGGGGACTTTCTTAGCCTTAAACCCGAGCAACTGCCGCCAGTTAATAAAGTAGTGGCTAATATTCCCTATAATATCACCGGTCCGATCCTCGAAAAGCTGCTCGGTTCGATCGCCCATCCCTTCACCCCCCCGTACCAGAGTATTACCCTCTTAGTCCAGAAAGAAGTCGCCGAAAGATTAGTCGCTGTCCCCTCCAGCAAAGCTTACAGCGCTCTCAGCGTCCGCATTCAATACCTTGCTGATTGTCAATGGATTTGTGACGTACCCCGGCGGGCCTTTTCTCCACCTCCCCAAGTGGATTCGGCGGTAATTCAGCTTTTACCCCGTGTTTTGCCTAATAATGTCAGTAATCCGGCTTTTTTATCCACTTTAATTAGCTGGGGTTTTGCCAACCGGCGCAAAATGTTACGCAATAATCTAAAAAATTGTCTAGATAGCGATCGATTAAGCCAAATCCTGACACAATTAGAAATTAATCCCCTCGCTCGCGCCGAAGATCTCAGTTTATCGCAATGGATTGACTTGGCGGAAAAATTAGGTCAATTGCCAAAATTTTAGATTTTTTTCCTTGACAAATGCACAGTTATACCCTTCTAGCCCCCGCTAAAATTAACTTATATCTAGAAATCGTTGGCGATCGCCCTGATGGTTTCCACGAGTTAGTCATGGTGATGCAGACGGTGGGATTATGCGATCGCATCACTCTCCGGCCGAACGGATTGCAGGAATTCCGTCTCTTTTGCTCTCATCCCCTCGTCCCCCAAGATAGCAGTAATCTCGCCCATCGGGCTGCCACTTTGATGGCGAAGGAATTCCCCCGCGTCTTTGCCAATTACGGCGGCATCGATATCACCATCGAGAAATATATTCCCGTGGCTGCCGGTTTAGCGGGGGGTTCCACCAACGCGGCGGCGGTGTTAGTCGGTATCGATTTAATCTGGGAATTAGGCTTAACCCGTCCGGAATTAGAAACTTTAGCGGCAAGATTGGGGTCCGATACTTCCTTTTGTGTGACAGGAGGAACGGTTATCTGTACGGGAAGGGGAGAAATTCTCGATCCGATCGCTCCTCTAACTGGATTATGGGTTATTTTAGCTAAATACGATCATTTATCCGTTCCTACACCCTGGGCCTACCAAAGCTATCGGCAAAAATTTCAGGATACCTATCTGTCTTCTCCAGAGGACTTTCATCACCGTCGTCAGCAGGTGAGTTCCGGGGCTTTGGTACAAGCGATCGCACAGAAAAAACCAGCCGCTATCGGCAAATTTATCCATAATGACCTCGAAAAGGTGGTTTTACCCGAATTTCCCCTCGTAGCCGAGTTAAGACAGGTTCTAGGGGATTTAGGCGGCTTGGGAACGATGATGTCAGGCTCTGGCCCGACGGTTTTTACTCTCTGTTCATCTCAGGAAGTGGCGGAAACTATCGTTAAAGAGGCCCGGGAAATTCTCGTCGCTCCCGATCTACAATTTTGGATAGCCCCAATCACCGATACAGGCATTCAAGTGACTTGAGAAAATGACAATTAACCGCCTTTACCAAGATAACCAAACTCGCGGAATAATTGCCTCTCGATCGCTTATTTCTCGTCTTAAAATTTGCCAAACCTGCTGAAACCATTGTCGCACCTCACCGCTAGAATTGCCCCGATAACGACATAAAAGACCATCTCCTAAAGTGCTAGTAACTCCCATCTCTCCTTCTAGGGAAAAATCTCTCACTTTCTCGATTAAATTTCTTCCCACCGGTTGACCGATATAAACTAAAGTACCGATCATGGCACTATTATTTAAACCAGAAAATCCCTCGATCATTTTACCACCCAACAGGAAGGATCGATCAATCCATAAAGGTTGTCCCGATCGCCAAATTTCCCAATTAGAATGCCATTCTCCCGCTAAAAATTTCTCGCCTCGCGCACTGCGGCCA
Source organism: Microcystis sp. T1-4 (assembly GCF_000297435.1). GTDB lineage: Bacteria > Cyanobacteriota > Cyanobacteriia > Cyanobacteriales > Microcystaceae > Microcystis. Next base: position 14,716 of record NZ_CAIP01000368.1, read on the forward strand.
AAACGGGTAATTTCCCATCCCAGCCAACTGCTATTTTCCCCTAAATCCACTCGTAAATGTTGGCGAAATGCTGCACCATTAAAGATAATTGTTTCTTGGGGTAGCCATTCTAACCCGGCATTGTCATCGATTTTAATCTCGATTAATTGCTGTGCCATCTGACCGTTACTCTGGTAAACTTTTCCAGCAGAAGCAGTGGTAATCAGGGCATTAGTAGCGGCTTGGAGATGAATTTTTTGTTGCAGAACATCACCCCCAACTATTCCCCCCGCCGTGTGTAAAATCACCGTATGACAAAGGTTTTTTCCTTCGGGATAAAAAGGTCTTTGTACTTTTAAAGGAGCGGTAGCATAGACGTGATTAATCTCGGTTGCGAGATTTTTTTGCTTGTAAATTAGTTCTAGGTTTCCCTGCCACATTATTTATTGATCCTCGGTCATGGTTTCTAGAAATTGCCGATAATTTTCGGGACTGAGATTAATTTTAACTTCTATTTGCTGTTCTTTATCCCTGATCAGTAAAATATATTCACTTTCCGCTTTTTTGCCGACTAGGAGAGGATTTTTTAGCTCGAATTTTTGATAAACTAGATGGGGTTTCGTCACCCGAATAACTAAACTAGGTTGGGATTGAGGATAAATGTCTAATTGCTCCCGTTCCCGATCTAAAATTAATTGTTTAGGTGTCATGCTTCTTTCGTCAGCAAAAGTAGATTTATGCCAATAGAGGGTAATCCCCCGAATTTGAGGCATTTGGATGCTAAACTTTTCATCAAAACCTTGCTGCTCCCAATTAATATCTTCCAGAGAGCCAGTATCGGGAATTAAACGCTGTTGCCAGAAGACTTCCTTAAGATTTAAATCTTGCCACCATTGGCTAATAATTTGGAAATTCTCCAGATTATCGGGGTGGGGATTGGCACTTTGCCAGAGGAGAGGAGTAAGCATTTTGGGGTAATTTTTGCGCTGGGAAAATCAGGTTAATAGTTTTCGCTGGAGTTAAGGGATCATTAAGCTCAATTATCATCGATTCTCGAGCTGCCGATCGGGCCATGGTATTAACTCTCGATCGCATTTTTATTTTATCCTAAATTATCGAGGGAAAAACTGCTAAAAGTGGTCTTCAGATGCGATCGCCAGCCACCAGCCCAGAAAACTGAGGGAAGATCAGATAGATTGGATATAATTAACTAATAAAGCCCTGTATGGTCCCAAAAACTAGAATTGTTTTAATATGAACCAGCCTAGACTATTATCTTTTACCCTCGATGGTTGGGGTGTGCTAGGTGGTCCAGTTTCCCTATCCCTAGTTAACCAAGTTGGGGTATTAGTGGGGAGAAACGGTGCGGGGAAATCCGCTATCCTAGAAGGATTTGAAGCCATCTCATCCTGTGCTATCGGTAGATCGATCGGCTCTCGGATGATTGATAGTGATAGCATTCCCTCAATTTTGCAGGTTGAAATTCGAACACCGACTAACCGGCGCTTAGGATACAGGTATGAGCTAATCATCCCCTTTTCTATGGACGATCTAGATACAGACATAGATGATACCACTAACGATAATTCCTTGGAAAATTCCTTTTCTTGGAATGATTATTGTCAGTATATTGATGGAGATCAAGAACTTCTCTGGAAAACCGAATTTGGACTAACAAGCTTTAATAATAATGGTGAGCCAATATTTGCTATTCTTGGCAATACTACCTCGCTGCGACAGTCAAATATACCTGGAAATTCATCGCTAAATTTACCTCCAGAAATGCAGTGGGTTTATGCTATTTTCAAAGGGATTCGTCTTCTTGGCAAAGCTCCTATCCGTCGCACATCAAGACGACAGCCTTCTTTATTAAAGGTGACAAGTAAGAAGATTTCTGCCAGTCGATTTGATCTAGCAGATACTCTAGCTCGGAGAATATTTCGTTGGGTGGGTACGGATGATTTTGATGAACTAGAAAATGTTTGTCAACGAATAAGACTTGCCAAGAAAATCACTGTGCAGAAGTTTGTTTTGAGTGAGCATTCTGGACAGACAGGCCAAGGTAAAGACGAAGAGTACATCGCTTCAGTATTATTAGATGGAGTCAATATTGGATTACTCTCCGATGGCACCTTGCGAGTTTTATCAATTCTGATCGAAATAATTGCTCACCATCCTAATGCAACAACCATAATTGAGGAGCCAGAAACACAAATACATCCCGCAATGTTAGCAAAATTATTAAATGAAATTAAATCCTATACTTGGGATGAAAATTTAATTATATCAACTCATTCACCACAAGTAGTAGCTTGGACAAAGCCAGAAAATATTAGCTTAGTTTATCGTAACCAGGGACGGACAAGTGTTAGGAAACTAGAAGAAGGAGAGATTGAAAAAGTTGTCGAGTACCTCTGTGAAGAAGGAGATTTAGGAGACTGGATTTACAGTGGTATTCTCGATGAGTAGTAACTTGATCGCCATAATTGCCGAAGATGAGACGGACTGCGATGTGTTTCGTCAAATTATCCATCGCGTGCTGGGGACAAATACTAGGACAAAATCTTGGGCATCTAAATCCTCTAGTACATTAAAGAGAAAACTGTCAGCAAAACTTAAAGTGATGACAAGGGAAGGATGTGATGCTTTTATCATTGTTCATGATTTAGATCGTAATCCCAAGAATAACTCTCTTAACGATGAAAAACGATTGCGAGATCACTTAGAATTAAGCTGTTCTAATATTAATGGTATCAGGAAATATATCTGCATCCCAATAGAAGAATTAGAGGCTTGGTTTTGGTCTGATCCAGAAGTTGTTAAATATGTGGGACGAGGCAAGGGAAAAGCTCACCCAAACCCTCACCTAATTATCAAACCGAAAGAAGAATTGATCAAATTGTCAATCGGTGAAAATAGAAAACCCCGTTATAGTACCAACATGAATCTTGAACTAGCCCAAAAGCTAAATTTAGAACTTTGTGCCACTTGTTGTCCTTCTTTTAAAGATCTTCTCGACTTTCTGCAATCTCTGTCAAGAGGATAGCAAACCATTAACCCGTCCATCCCAGCCAAGGTATCTGCGACCACTACTGACTTGACACTGTTCTAAACCCCAAAAAAGAGGGATTTTATGGTAAAATAGTCGTACAAATGGGCATATTCTGCACATCAAAAGGGTAAAAACCCGACTTTTAGCGAATTTAATCACAAAAACGCTTTTTTTGCCTTGTTATTGGAGTTAACCCCCCTATGACCGCCGCCCAGGATCATGTCGTCCCCACAGACTTAAGCAATGAAATGTCCCGTTCCTACCTAGAATACGCCATGAGCGTCATCGTCGGGCGAGCCTTGCCCGACGCTAGGGACGGACTGAAACCCGTACACCGGCGCATTCTTTACGCGATGTACGAACTAGGATTAACCCCCGATCGCCCCTTCCGCAAATGCGCTAGAGTCGTCGGGGAAGTATTAGGAAAATACCACCCCCACGGGGATACTGCTGTTTACGATGCTCTCGTCCGCATGGCCCAGGATTTCTCCATGCGCGATCCCCTGATTAACGGTCATGGTAACTTCGGATCGATCGATAACGATCCCCCGGCGGCCATGCGTTATACCGAGTGTCGTCTGCACACCCTGGCCACCAACGCCCTACTACAGGATATCGAGTCAGAAACCGTCGATTTCGCCGATAACTTCGATGGTTCCCAACAGGAACCCGTGGTTTTACCCTCTAGAGTCCCACAACTGCTAATTAATGGCTCATCGGGGATCGCCGTCGGTATGGCCACCAATATTCCCCCCCACAACCTGGCCGAGATTATCGATGGAACCGTTGCCCTCATCCATAACCCGGATCTCACCGATACGGAATTACAGCGTTATATCCCAGGGCCGGACTTTCCCACCGGGGGGCATATCCTTGGCAGAGACGGCATTCAGGAAGCTTACACCACCGGCCGGGGTTCCATTACCCTGCGGGGAGTCGCCTCCTTTGAAACCATCGAACAAAGGGGAAGACCCGATCGAGATGCTATTATCATCACCGAACTGCCCTATCAAACCAATAAAGCGGCATTAATCGAAAAAATCGCCGATTTGGTCAATGATCGCAAAATAGACGGTATTTCCGATGTGCGGGACGAAAGCGATCGCGACGGCATCCGGGTAGTGATCGAACTGAAACGAGATGCCTATCCCCGCGTCGTCCTCAACAATCTTTATAAACAAACGCCCCTCCAGTCGAATTTTGGGGCGAATATGTTGGCATTAGTCGATAACGAACCGAGATTACTGACTTTAAGGGAGTTTCTTCGGGTTTTCCTCGATTTTCGCCTAGAAGTTATCACCCGTCGTACCCGTTATGAACTCCGCAAGGCCGAGGAAAGGGATCATCTCCTTCAGGGTTTACTAATTGCCCTCGCTAGTCTCGATGCAGTCATTGCCCTAATTCGCAGTGCTGCCGACACAGCTAGTGCAAAAGAGGGATTAGTGCAGAATTTTGGTCTTTCAGAGGTGCAAGCGGACGCAATCCTACAAATGCAGCTGCGACGGTTAACCGCCCTAGAATCGGAGAAAATTCAGCAAGAACACGGGGAATTACTGACAAAAATCGGCGATCTTCAGGATATTTTAGCCAGAAAAGAACGGATCGACAGCATTATCGAGGAAGAACTGCAACAGATCAAAACGATTCACGCTACCCCCCGTCGCAGTCATATTGAACAACGGGAAGGAGAAATCGCCGAAACTGACCTGATTGCCAACGAACAGGCCTTAATTCTCGTCACTGAACAGGGTTACATCAAAAGAATGCCCGTTAATACCTTTGAGTCCCAAAATCGGGCGACAAGGGGCAAAGCTGGCGCAAAAATGAAAGAAGACGACGGCATCGATCACTTTATCACCTGCCGCGATCACGATAGCGTCCTCTTTTTCACCGATCGCGGGGTTGTCTATAGTCTCAATGCCTATCATATCCCCACCGGTTCCCGTACCGCTCGCGGCGTTCCCATCGTGCAACTGTTAGAGATTCCCAAAGGGGAGAAAATTACCTCGGTGGTGGCAGTCAGCGAGTTCAGCGAGGATAATTACCTGATTATGCTCACACAAAAGGGATTTATCAAGAAAACCGCCCTCGCTGCCTTTAGTAATATTCGATCAAACGGTTTAATCGCCATTTCTCTCGAAGACGGTGATCAACTACGTTGGGTTCGCTTGGCTAAAGAGGAAGATAGCGTCATTATCGGTTCTCGTCAGGGGATGGCAATTCATTTTAAGGCCGATAGTCAACAATTGCGCTCCTTGGGAAGGGCAACTAAAGGCGTAAAATCGATGAAATTGCGCTCAGGTGACGAATTAATTAGTATGGACATCCTGCCTAGTCAAATTGTCGCCCAAATCGCTGAATCTAACCAAGAAGAAACCGAGGACGAAAGCGAAGAAATTAACCCCGAAGTGGCTAATAATGGCCCCTGGGTGTTAGCGATTACCATGGCAGGACTAGGAAAACGGGTTCCCGTTACCCTCCTACGTCTGCAAAATCGGGCGGGATTAGGAGTCAGAGTGATTAAATTCCGCAAAAAGAACGATAAATTAGCGGCTCTGCACGTTGTTAACCCCAACGAGGAATTTATGATTATCACCGAACGGGGCATTATCATCCGTCAATCCGTCGATGCTATTACTCCCCAATCGCGATCGGCCGGAGGTATCCGGGTACAAAAACTCGATGAGGACGATGCGATCGCTGCTGTCGCCCTAGTTCCCCCTAGTGATGCGGAGGAATCTGAAGACATTTAGATTTGCAGGGAAGTGGGGAGTGGGAATTATGAATTATGAATTATGAATTATGAAGTGGGAAATGGGGAAGTGGGAAATGGGGAAATGGGGAAATTGAACTAAAACCCCAAAACCCCAAAACCCCAAAACCCCAACCCCCAACACCTAAAACCTGTCTCCTGTCTCCTGTCTCCTTTCCTGAGTATTTGGGATTAAAACTGGAAAAAGTGCATTAATTGGGAGATTTCCTGAGCGTCTAGGGATAAACGCCCTTTAAAATCCACAATATTCTTAAATAATCCCTGTTCTTCTCTGCTTTTAATAATGGCAGCTGCTAAATTATCGCCGATCAGGGGTAAGGTGGTTAACTGCTCGATCGAAGCGGTGTTAGGATTGATTTTAGGGGGTGCGAGGTGACTTTCGGGACTATAATAGGCAAATTCTAGAATCGGCTCCCAAGCTTTCAATCTAGCCACAGGAACACTCAAAGCAGCCGCTAGATCTTCAAGACAAAGCAATTCTACCCCCATACCCGACAATTCCACCAACATTCGCGCTTGATGGATGGATATCCCCGGCAATCGCAGCCAATCATCCACACCCGCTTGACTGACATTAATTTTAATGCCCAATTGTGCCGCCATAGCGATCTCATCGAGGGAACGAAAGCGATAATAGGGATCATTGCTAATTTTGGCTTTTAAAGGGTTAAAAGTGCGTCCTAACCAGTTTTGCGGTGTCATTGTAGTAATTGTCGCCGTTTTTCTTCAAATTCGTACTCAGAAATTAATCCTTCTTGCCGGAGGCGCTCTAATTCCCTTAAAGCTGCCCCGATCGCCTCTACTTGTTTAGGCTCTAAACTGGGGACAGTGGCAGCAGCGGTGGCAGTGGGAAAATAGTTAGCCAAAAATTGGTTATCTTGGATTAAATACCACACTGCATCGATCGCGCAAGCCACCCGGGGAATCGGAGTTTGCCAGAGGAGAAGATAAATAATTCCCCAGAGAGGTTGACCGAGATAAAATTTATGAATACCGGCGATAGGAAAGGGTAAAGCGAGAATGCTACCGATAAAAGCCAAAAAAATCGCTAATTTACGGCTTTTGGGCTTACTTAATAATTTTTCCACCAGAAGCATGAGACCTGTTCGAGATTGATTTTAGCCTGATCTGAACCTTCTATTCTAAAATAAGTAGGGAGGCACAATTATTTGTAGGATGGGTTAGCGGTAGCGTAACCCATGCGGCCGTTGGGTTTCATGCTTCAACCCAACATACGTTCATCTTATATTTAATTCCACCCACCCACTTACTCTTTGGTTCTAAGTAGGGAGACACAATTATTTGTAGGATGGGTTAGCGGTAGCGTAACATAATCTGGCGTTGGGTTTCATGCTTCAACCCAACCTACGTTCATCTTATATTTAATTCCACTCACCCACTTAACATAGGGATACGCGATGACTACCAGAATCAAGGAAATCTTTCAGACAGGACAACCGGATCAATCCGTCACCGTGCAGGGTTGGGTGAGAACAAAACGAGAATTAAAAGAATTTACTTTCCTGGAAGTTAATGATGGCTCATCCCTGGCCAACTTACAAGTTATCCTCGAACCGACTTTACCCGATTATGAAAATGTACTAAAAGCAATTAGTACAGGAGCGGCGATCGCTGTTTCGGGAAATTTGGTTCCTTCCCCGGGTAAAGGGCAAAATATCGAGTTAAAAGCGGCCGAAATCACCCTTTATGGTGACTGTCCTGCGGATTATCCCCTACAAAAAAAACGTCATTCCTTTGAATTTCTGAGAACCATTGCCCATCTGCGAGCAAGAACTAACACCCTAGGAGCAGTAATGCGGGTTAGAAACGCTTGCGCTACCGCTATCCACAGTTTTTTCCAAGAAAAGGGCTTTATTTGGGTACATACTCCCATTATTACCGCTAACGACTGCGAAGGTGCGGGAGAATTATTTACTGTCACCAGTTTAGATTTAAAAAAACCCGCCAATTTTGCCGAGGATTTCTTTGGTAAACGGGCCTATTTAACCGTCAGTGGACAATTACAAGCGGAAGTAATGGCCATGGCTTTATCTAATGTTTACACTTTTGGCCCGACTTTTCGCGCTGAAAATTCTAATACTTCCCGTCATCTGGCCGAGTTTTGGATGGTGGAACCGGAAATGGCTTTTTGTGATCTGGAAGGGGATCAGGATTTAGCAGAAGCTTTTCTGAAATATATCTTTAAATTCGTCTTAGAAAATTGTCCCGAAGATTTGCAGTTTTTTAACGAACGTATCGATAAAACGGTGTTAAGTACGGCCGAGAATATCGTTAATAGTGAGTTTGGCAGGATTACCTACAGCGAAGCGATCGAGTTATTAGAAAAAGCCGATCGTCAGTTCGAGTTTCCGGTAGAATGGGGCGTAGATTTACAGTCAGAACACGAACGTTATCTAGCGGAGGAACTATTTAAAAAACCCGTGATTGTCACTAATTATCCCAAGACAATCAAAGCTTTTTATATGCGTCTAGATGACAATAATAAAACCGTTTCTGCTATGGATATTTTAGCACCCAAGATCGGCGAAATTATCGGCGGTTCCCAACGGGAAGAGCGATTAGATGTATTAATCCAAAGAATGCAGGAACAGGGAATGAATCCCGATGATTTGTGGTGGTATTTGGATCTGCGTCGCTACGGTTCCGTTCCCCACGCCGGTTTTGGTTTAGGATTCGAGCGTCTGGTACAATTCATGACGGGAATGACCAATATTCGCGATGTGATTCCTTTCCCCCGTACCCCTTTAAGTGCCGACTTTTAGGTTGATGTCTAGGATCGACAGGAGAAAGGAGGAATGTAAATATTTATTAAATTGTAGCTTAGGCTACAGACTTGGAGTAGAAAATGTTTGTTGTTTCACTGTCCCCCTCTACGTTCTTTGTCCCCTTTCTCCTGTAACAGTTCTTGATGGGTTTGTCTGAGTTTAGCCTGATTGATAATGATAGCGAGCTTGTAAAAAATAAACCTTATTTCCCGTGACTTTATAAACCAAACGATGCTCTAAATCGATCCGTCGTGACCAAGTGTCGGCAGCAATATACTTAAGAGGTTCGGGTTTACCCAATCCTGTAAACGGATCGCCATCCAAAATATCTGCTACTAAGTCTAAGATTTTATCGCCTTTTTTCGGTTCGTTCCGATACCACCAAGCTAAATCTGCTTTGAAATCAGGACTAAAAACGGGCAAATAACCATGAATAGGATTGTTTTTAGGTTTATCTGGCTTATTTTCTCTTTTAGGAGTCAATTCCTAACTCCTCTTTCAATTCAGCTAATGTTTGAGGAGTTGCATCTTCTGTCTGGGTCCATGCTAAAGAGCGAAATAAACGTTGGGCATTTTCTGGCGATCGCAATAAATAAACACACTCTAATAAACTGGAAAGCTCATCTTCAGCAATTAACGCCACATTTTTCTGATTGCGACGCTTAATGACGATAATTTGAGATTCGTCACACACCTGATCTAAGATACTGGCTAAATTCATTCTCGCCTGAGAGTAGGTGGTTTCTTTGCTTAACATGATTTTTAGGGGAGACTTGTACAACCTTATTGTACAAGTCCAAGCTCTTGAACTCCCCAAAAACCCCAAAATCTCAATCGCTAGTTGGCGAAAGGAATGTAAAGATTTATTAAATTGTAGCTTTTGATACAGTTGTGGGGTAGTATGTGTGAATGTGTCTCTTGGTGTTGGGTTGCGTTGTTTTGGTTTACCCTTTTTTGAAATTACTTTCAACTAGCTCACCCGTGATATATTTGTGCAGGATACTAGAGATAAGTGTCTGATAGGGGATACCTTCCTCTATTGCTTTAGATTGAAGAGCATCCAGATCAAGGGAAGACAAACGCAAAGTAACTTTCTTATCCTTATTTAGGGTAGCTTTCCCATAGGATTGTATCTCGGTGATTCTCTCTGGTGTGGTGACAGAAAGCCACTCATCTTTTTCATAAGAATCGAGAATTTCTTGTTCTTCTTGATTAAGCTTAGTCATTATTTTTCTGGAGTCCAAGATATTTCTTTGTCGCTTTTCTTGAGGGAATAATTGTTTTGAGAAATAGTTCTGATGGCGAATCTATATAGGGAACCAGAAAAGCATAACTACCAATTCTTACCACCATCATGCGCTGGTTAGGATATTTAGTAACATTGGGATGGACGAGATCTTCTAGGACATTTCCTTGTTGTATTGCTGTAACGACCATCTCAAATGTTAGCCCTCGTTCTTGTTGAAGTTGTCTGTTCTTTTCTTGACTCCATCGAATTGTTTTTATGCCCTCATTTTCTGACATTTTAGCTAGAGTGTCAATCAAATCCCCAGATCACTGAAAATCCTGATGCTGTCAAGGGAGTAGTACAGATACCAGCGTAAGCCATGAGGGACAGGAATGTAAAGATTTATAAATTGTAGCTTTTAATACAGTTGTGGGGGGGGAGTGTATTGTTGTTTTTAGTTTCCTTTATGGTTGGGTTAGGTTGTTGCTTCACCTAGCTGCGAGGGGGCGAACACTTATGTACTGAGTAGCGAATGGTGATGAAAAAAGGATTTTTCAGATGGCTACCAATTTTAGCCTTAACTACAGCTTTATCTTCTAACTTCTATCAGAATCACGATGATATTGCTCAAGCCCGTAATTTGAGACGTGTAAGCAATGGTTTTGCTTTCGAGATTCAGAATTGTAATAAAGACAATAATTCTGTAGTTTGTACTTTTATGGTTGCAAACTTAGGGGAAGTCAGAGATCTTTATTTTTATCCCAAAGACTCTATCATCATTGATTCTACCGGCAAGCAATTGAAGGGATCGCGGTGCATTATTGGAGCAATAGGTCCAGGTGATCAAGCATATATGACAGATATGCCTTCTAGAGTCCCCATTAACGGAAAAATTCTCTTTAAAGGAAATTTGCCCGGAAGAATCGTTTATCTGCGATTAGTAGGTCCTGGTTTCTCAGTTGAATGGAGGTAATATATTACCTCGGTTAACTGTTAACTGTTCACTGAATAAAGACTCGTAGGTTGGGTTGACGCAAGGAAACCCAACAACTTCCTGGAATATTTTCACAATTTTTGTTGGGTTTCGCCTTTTGAGCCGATTGGTAATACCTGAGCAATAATGATAGCTCAACCCAACCTACGGCTCGATTAATTAACAAACTTATTCAGACGCCTGTTACCCAACAACTTCCTGGAATATTTTCACAATGTTTGTTGGGTTTCGCCTTTTGAGCCGATTGGTAATACCTGAGCAATAATGATAGCTCAACCCAACCTACGGCTCGATTAATTAATAAACTTATTCAGGAATGATAGTTATGGCAATCAGAATCAAACTTTGGGCAGATTATGGAAGTTACCCACTTTGGGGAGTAGATGAAATTGATAACATTGCTCCTGAAGAATTGCCATTAAGTCAAGCAACTATTCAGCGTTTAAACCCATGGCAGGATACTTACGATAAGACTTTAAATCAAGACTATCCACCTTTATCAGATTTTCCTAATCAGCAAGCTGAAATGGATTTTAAACAAGAAGGAATTAGTTTATGGAAACAGTTACGTCTTGAACTGGCCCCGGATTATGAAGTTTTCTACCAAAATGAAGGTCAATTGTTCAGACATCCTAAGGAAATAACCACAAAATCTACAGTACAAAAAATAACAGTTTGAGTATCATCACCTTCGGCTCTAGCGCAGCTTCAACCCTTAAGCGCAAACTAAAACCATCCAAACCATCAGAAAAAGAAACCACAAAAGTAGGCTAAATTGCTTCTAAAAATACCATAAATACCCCTTCATTCAATCTTGAGGGGGTTTATTTTTTTCTTCATCAACAATCTGTAAAACACTGCTGTATAAAGGTGCAGCCACCCAAAATCCTGCTTGATCAATCAAAGCGTCTAGTAGGGGTTTCACCTCAGAGATTAACCCTCGATTCTTCGCCTCAACTAAAATGCCCAGAATTCCTGTGTATCGAAGATTAAGTCTAGCAGCAATTCTACGACCACGACGCTCATCAATCAAAACTTGATCTGCTCCCAACTCAAGTGCTAAAGCAATAGCCTCAGCTTCTCCCTTATCTAGTTCATCTGCAAGAGCTTCAATCACTGTGCGGTTAGTTACCGTTCGAGTTTGAATCCAATCTAAGGTTTGTACCTCTATTGAACCTGCTACCGGAAAATCAGGCTCAGTTAATTCTCGATAAACTGCTTCGGGAATAAAAACTATTTCGTAAAGTTGTTGTAGCAGATGAAGTTGATTAATGGCGGCAAGATTGTTGATAGGGGATGTATCACTGACAACAATCACAATCTTCCCATCTCCCGCAAGTTCTTAATATCCTGTTCAAAATCTTCGACATCGTAGTGTACCGGAATTTGACGACTTGCAAGTAGGTGTTGAAAAGCAATACGATTCATTCCTGCAAATCGACTCGCTTGAGCAAGGGTGAGCTTCTCTTTTTGAAAGAGCATGACCGCAATTTCCTGCCTCATCTCAGCTTCAGTCATGCGTGTTGCACTGAGAATTTCATCGGAGATATCAATACTCATGGCTATAACCCTATCTATCCCTTCCTATTGGAATGATATCATAACCCCCTTCATTTAGTCAGTTGAGCAGGTTTATTTTTTGCGTCTCTTCCCCTTACACATTTTACACATTAAGAATCGGTTTTATGCTATTGAGTTACCAAAGCCAATAGAAGAGGCTTTATTATCAGTTGCCAACTAAAACCCTCTAAATCCACTGAAAAAGAAACCACAAAAGTAGGCTAAATTGCCTCTAAAAATACCATCAATACTCCTTCAATCAATCTTGAGGGGGGTTTGTTTTTTTATATCTCTTTTTTGGCAATAGATGCTATAATGAAAGGCCACTCTTTAAGATTGCTTGCTCGATCGTGGACTTTGAGATGATCAGCGATATCACTAATATCGAGATTATTGCCACAGGAACAGGAATTCGTCATCGGGAACGGTTGCAAAAACAGTATGGCAAAGGTAAATGGAGAAAATTAAAGGGCATAGCCCAAGTTCAGCTTGCCAATGGTATAGTAAGGTTAGCTGAAGTCCATTGGTATGAAGCTCATGGCATCGGCAAAAAAGAATTTAAGCTCAAGTTACCGTTTCTAGATTGACCATGAACATAGAGTCATCTCCAACAAATCAGTTCGTAGTTTGTCTCAATAATGAAGGCTACGAAGCTTCACTAGAGGTGGGCAAAATATACCGCGTTATCCCTGATGAGACAGCAGAAATAAACAGTCTAATTCGGGTTATTGATGAAAGTGGTGAAGATTACGCTTTTTCTGTGAATCGGTTTCATGCTATTGAGTTACCAAAGCCAATAGAAGAGGCTTTATTATCAGTTGCCAACTAAAACCCTCTCAATCCACTGAAAAAGAAACCACAAAAGTAGGCTAAATTACCTCTAAAAATACTATAAATGCCCCTTCATTCAATCTTGAGGGGGTTTGTTTTTGGCATCTCTTAATGCTTCTAGGAATTGTCAAATTTATTAATGATATCTCGAATTTGCTGCGCTGGGATGTCTGTTTGTTCAGATTTCGCATAGATGAGGAGCATCAAAACACAACTATTGTCTTTAAGCTGATAGATAACACGATAGCCGCTTAAGCGTCCTCAATATGGAGGCGCAAAACGAATAGTTAAAATGCTTGACAGTTTTGATAATCCTATCGAAGACTTTGAGAACTATATGCCATGAAAATTTTACACTATTTTTCTTTATTCGTGGCAGGCATTTTACTGCCTCTCCCTTTGTGGGAGAGATTTTGGTGGTGACGGCAACTAAGCATATCTGCCATTACTTTAGGAAAATGTTATGACTAATGTTCTCTCTCCTGAGCAGCTTTCTGCTCAAGAATTGTGTGATTTGTACCGTCGAAGATGGCAGATAGAGTCGGCTTTTCTCTTAACCAAGAGATTGTTAGAATTAGGTTATTTATGGGTTGGACATCGCCAGGGGGTACAAATTCAAATTTTGGCTACTCTCATTTTTTATCCGGTTTTAAATCCTTTAGTCGGACAGGTGGCGATGGCTCTTAGTCAGCCCAAAGAAAAAATTTCAGTGGCGATGGTTTTTCCCAGTTTATACTATGTGGCTAAAGCAGTCACTAGAGGGGAAAACCCTGATGTGGTCAGTTATTTAGCCAAGCGAGCTAAACTTTTTGGCTTAGTTAAAGCTGAAAGGAAACGACACAGGGAAAGAGATGCGCTCTCTCAAGAAATTGGGGGGCTATGTCCTTCAGTTGACACCAATGATCGCGTTGGCCGAAAATGTAATAATGTCTGCTTAACCTGGAACGATCAAAGCGTTAGATTAGAAAGAGTCCTTTTTTTAGAGATATTTAAACCTGATGGTCTGGCCTTTTAAACCGAAAACCCGCAAACAAATCGCTCGAATAGAAATTACAGGTGCAATTGCCTCCGATACCCGCAAAAGAGTCTTAAAAGCCCTAGAAATCGTCAAAGAAAGGCAATATCCCGCCCTACTTCTCCGCATTGACTCCCCCGGGGGAACCGTGGGGGATTCCCAAGAAATTTATGAAGCATTGAAGCGGTTACAAAAAAACACGAAAATAATCGCTAGTTTTGGCAATATTTCCGCCTCTGGTGGCGTTTATATCGGTATGGGGGCTAATTATATTATGGCTAACCCCGGCACGATTACCGGCTCGATCGGTGTTATCCTGAGGGGGAACAATCTGGAAAGATTGTTGGATAAGGTGGGAGTTTCGTTTAAAGTGATTAAATCAGGCCCTTATAAAGATATTCTCTCCTTCGATCGAGAATTAACTGATGAAGAAGAAAGAATTCTCCAGGATATGATCGATACCAGTTATCAGCAATTTCTGCAAACCGTCGCCGGAGCGAGAAATTTAGATGTCAATCAGGTGAAAAGTTTTGCCGATGGGCGCATTTTTACCGGCCAACAGGCGTTAGAATTGGGAGTGGTCGATCGCCTGGGAACCGAGGAAGATGCCCGACTTTGGGCGCTAGAATTGGCAGGATTACCCCCAGATAAAACTAAATGTCAGACTATCGAAGAACCGAAACCCCTCCTCAGTCGTCTGACGGGTAATCGTTCCCAAATACCCCTAGGGCTACAAACAACCCTACAGCGTCTAGAATTTGAATTGGAAGTTAACGGACAACTATTGTGGTTATACCGACCCTGATGGCCAGATTAAAGTCGAGAAAAAGGGCGCGTTAACCCCTAAAATTGACTCATCAGGATTAGCGGAGGATGACAATCGTGCAGTGGAAGGTTCGAGCCATTCGGGGAGCGACGACGGTAACGGCTAATACTATTGAAGCTATACGAGAAGCAGTAACAGAACTCCTCGAAGCGATCGAAATCCACAATAGTCTCGATCCCGATGATATTGTTAGTGTTATCTTTACGGCAACTCAGGATTTAGATGCGATTTTCCCCGCTGCTATCGCTCGCGAACGTCCCCACTGGCAAAATGTCCCCCTCCTCGATGTGCAACAGATGCAGGTCGCTGGTAGTCTGGACAAGTGTATTCGCGTAATTCTCCACGTTAATACTCCCAAACTACAAGGGGAAATGCAGCACATCTATCTACGAGGAGCGAAAAATCTTCGCCCCGATTGGCAGATTTCTCCGATAACTGACTAGCTCTCTATTTCCGACAGCCAACTCAAAATTAATTGATTAACTTTTTCGGGATGTTCATCGTGGGGACAGTGACCGGCTTTGGCAATCGGATAAAATTGGGTATTATCACCCATTTTAGCTCTTTCTTGGTAAATTACCGAACCAGCGATCGGTGTCCAAGGGTCATCCTCTCCCCAGAGTACCAATAAAGGGCGATCGATTTGCGGTAATAATTCCTGGGGAGAAGGTCCGGGGGGTGCTGTCAACACTGATGCAAACACTCCCCACGCACCCGCATCACAGGAGGGTTGATAGAGGATTTCGACTAATTCCTCGGTAATCGCGGTATGGTCGCGATAAACCTGTTTTAAGGTGTTACGGATGCGATTTTTCTGTCTTACCTGTTCAAAAATAAACTTTCCTGTCACGGGAGAACTAACTAAACCGGTAAAGGCAGCCATGATTAAACGCAAAGGGAAATTTAATTCTTCGGGACGATGGTTTAATCCTCCGGCACAGTTGATAATTACTCCTCCAGCCGTGATTTCGGGAGATTCTGCCATCAGCATTAAGGTAATCAGTCCCCCGATGGAGTTACCGATAAATACCGCCGGTCTTGCCATTTTTTCCCTGCAAAAGTCCTGTATTTGCCGCTGCCAAAGGTTGAGACTATAATCTAAAGCGGGCTTATCTGTACCCCCAAATCCCAGAAGATCTAGGGCATAGACTTGATAGCCATTTTCCGCTAAAACGGGGATATTTTTGCGCCAATGACCGATAGATGCCCCAAAACCGTGAATTAAGACTAGGGGTTGTCCTTCTCCCCGCACAGTGTAGGGGATGGTGTGACCTTGCCATGTCCAAGACAATTGTTCTAAGCTAGTACCAGTGAGCGGCGATTGTAGTGCCATTGTATGAAGTTTTATTAAGTGATATTTAAATTATAGATTAAAAATCAGCCGAGAATTTATGCCGCAACGCCAGACTTTTACCAATAACTCGATGGCAATTTCCTATTTACAATGGAGCGATCGAGGTATGCCTCTACTATTATTGCACGGCATGGCGGATCATGCTTTGGTTTGGTCAAGTTTGGGCGATTATTTAAGCTCAAATTATCAAGTTGTTGCCCCAGATTTGCGGGGACATGGGGAAAGCGGTAAACCGGCAACCGGTTATCACTTTCAGGATTATATCGGCGATTTAAGGGCTTTAATTAATCATTTAGGTTGGACACAAGCACATATTTTAGGTCATTCTTGGAGTGCTAAAATAGCGGCAATTTGGGCAACTCAACAGCCGGAAGTATTTAAGAGTTTAATTTTAGTCGATCCCTTTTTTATCGATAAAATGCCTGGTTGGATTAGGATAACTTTTCCAATTCTCTATCAGGTTTTGCCCTTTTTAAAGATTACTCGTTCCTTTGATAGTTATCAGAGCCTAGAAGCGATCGCTCGTCAATTAAAACAATATAAAGGTTGGTCAAATCTACAGCAAGAGGTGTTTAAAAATGCCATCGAACAAAAAGCTGATGGCAGTTGGAGCAGTAAATTTACTTTATCGGCACGGGGGGAAATTTTTGAGGATGTCATGGGGTTTGCCGGATTAACTAAAACTTTAGATATTCCCAGTTTATTAGTCCTTCCCCAACAGGGATTAAATCGCACTGCTTGGCAAATTCAATCCTATAAAAAGTATTTAACTTCTCTAGAGATTAAAAAAATACCGGGTAATCATTGGGCATTTTTAGGGGAACCTGAAACTTTTAATCAAGCGGTGGCCGAGTTTTTATCCGTTCGGGAAATTGTATTGTAAAATATGATTAGCGGAGAGAACGAATCTGCAATTGGTAATAATCCTCGTCTAAACCTTGATTCTGCTTGTTATTAACCGAATTAAGCTGTTTTTGCAGTGCCAAAATCCGATCGCCTGTGGCAGGATGGGTGCTGAGAATTGTCGGGGTAGAACCGCCTTGTTGTGCTAATTTTCCCATAAAGGAGATCATGGCCGTGGGGGCATAACCAGCCTCAGCTAGATTGTTTAAACCCAGTCGGTCCGCTTCTAATTCATCCTTGCGACTATTGGGCAGATTATAGGCGAGATTGACTCCCAATTGTACCCAAGTTTTTGTGTCCAATCCCGCCGCACTGAGAAGTCCTTGGGCGAGGGCAGTATTGCGTAATTGGGTGATAGAATGACGACCGACGATATGGCCAATTTCATGGGCAATCACACTGGCTAATTCCGCCTCATTACTGGCAGTTTTAATCAATCCCGTGTGTAAATAGACAAATCCGCCCATAGTAGCGAAGGCGTTAATGCTATTGTCGCGCACCACTTGAAAAGTGTAGGGAAGATCAGGGCGATCGCTAGTTGCCGCTAATCGCTGCCCGATTTCTTGGACATATTGGTTAATTCTGGCATCTTTGGCCAGTTTTATCTTACCTGATTCTAGTAAACCTTGATTAATCTGCCTACCGAGGGCGACTTCCTGCTGAGGGGAAATAGTCGAAAGTTGAATAACCTGCACACCGCGAAAAAGTAAATCCATCCACGAGCGCCCGAAACTAGGTTGGGGATCGATAATCCCGATACTCAGAGTGAGCAGCAGGGAAATGATTGTTAGTAGCCAAAAACGGTAGAAAATAGGGCGCATAGACGATTCGATCCCATAAAAACCTCATTCCCATTCTAGACAGTCAATGTCACCCTTTGCCTGTTACTGTCCCCGATTGGTTTGATAGACGTAAAAGTTAAATAAATCGAATAAACTGCCAACAAAAGCAAAGGTGACAGCGATGGTGAACATTCCTTGTAGGGGATAACCGCCGCCGAAAATGGTTAAAAATTGCAGGATTTGGCTAAAACCGGTCTGAGAAACCCAAGTAAAGCCGGGGACGTGACTGGTGGCCAATAAAGCAGTTAAAATGGAACCCACCAGGAGGACGGGGGCAACAAAACTTAATAGGGTGGAAAATAGCAGGGAACGGAGCAAAGTAAGCATGAATGCTGATCTCCAGAGAATTAGGGACCGATCGAACGGGAATAGGAATCTATACTCGCTCCCCTCTAGGATATACGTTCATCTCAGCTAGGGGCGGTTTGTTAAAAAATCTTAAAATATCATTAAGATTCTTGGTTAATAAGGATTAAGTGGTACACAAAAGTCAACCCGATAATTGCTGGGTCAGCCTTTTTCAGTGATCAGTAAACAGTGATCAGTAATCAGTCAGGGGTGGGGAAGTGGGGAAGTGGTGAAGTGGGGGAATTTCAACTAAAACCCTAAAACCCTAACACCCCAAAACCCCCCGCAACGCGCAGGCAGTGACCACCCCATCACCCTGTCTCGGAGTCTCCTGTCTCCTGAATACTGACTCCTGAATACTGATCACTGGTAACTGATAACTGGAACTAGCTGAAGCATTGATCCCCGTGGTGTGGTACTGTCAATTCAGTGTGTTTATCGGCACTGGCTTAAGATTTGTCGCTATTGTCCTCCCCTTCTCCTGTCGCTGTTTTTGAGGCTTTCTATGACCGACATTCCTTTCACCCTAGACCAACTGAGAATTCTCAAAGCGATCGCTGCTGAGGGAAGCTTTAAACGGGCGGCAGATACCCTGTATGTATCCCAACCGGCAATCAGTCTTCAGGTACAAAACCTCGAAAAACAGCTAAATGTGCCGTTATTTGACCGAGGCGGTCGGAAAGCCCAATTGACGGAAGCGGGACACCTACTCTTAAGCTACGGCGAAAAAATTATCAGTCTCTGTCAAGAAACCTGTCGGGCGATCGAAGATCTACAAAATCTGCAAGGGGGAACCCTAATCGTCGGCGCTTCCCAAACCACGGGAACCTATCTTCTTCCCCGCATGATCGGTCTGTTTCGGCAAAAATATCCAGAAGTATCCGTACAGCTACAAGTTCATTCCACCCGTCGCACCTCTTGGAGCGTTGCTAACGGTCAAGTGGATTTAGCCATTATCGGGGGGGAAGTTCCCGCCGAATTACAAGAAACCCTGCGGATTATCCCCTACGCAGAAGATGAACTGGCTTTAGTCCTGCCGATTTTTCATCCTCTGTCTAAGGTAGAAATGATTCAAAAAGAGGATTTATATCGACTAAAATTTATCACCCTCGATTCCCAATCGACGATTCGCAAAGTCATCGACAAGGTTTTAACTCGTTGCGAGATCGATACCAAACGCTTAAAAGTGGAGATGGAACTTAACTCGATCGAGGCGATTAAAAATGCCGTCCAATCCGGTTTAGGGGCGGCTTTTGTCTCGGTGACAGCGATCGAAAAAGAACTACAAATGGGCGTGATCCACGCTACCCGAATTAAAGACGTGGAAATACGACGCACTTTGTCGGTAATTATTAACCCGAATCGCTATCGATCAAAAGCGGCCGAAGCTTTTACCCTAGAAATACTACCCCAATTCTCCACCTATCCAGAATATCTGGCTGACGACCACAACTTTGAACCGATTCCTAACTCACAAACCACGGAAATTATTAGTAAATAAGTCCATCGAGATAGGCAAAATCTCCCCCGGAACATTGAAGCTATTTCTTGGGAAAATTACTGCCCCGATAAATTACTTTTTTATCGACTTTAATCCAATGGAGACTTTCTAAACGACTTCTAAGATTAGTAATAGTTACTCCCAACTCGTCGGCGATCGCATACAGATGTCCCCATTTAGTTAAGTCACGGCCCTTGATGACTTTCTCTAACTCACTCATCGCCATTAGTAAACAACTGGCAAAATATTGGGCTTGCCATTCAATTCTTTGGCTAGAATCAACTGTACGACACAGAAAAGGTTGAATTGTCTCTAGGGAATCTCCCTGATTGATTCGATCCAAAAAATTAGAGACGGCTGTTTGATTAATATGAAGGACAAAATGACCAATTTCATGAGCTAAACTCGAATTTTTAAAACCTTCTTTTGCTAGGGATGAATTTTGAGAATCTTTTAAGAATTTTACATCTTCATTGAGAATAATTTTCTTTTCTGTGGGAATAATCATCGCAGCGATTTCTCCCTCTTTATCTGCCTTTATATCCATCCATTCAATAGCCAAATCAAAATGATCGGCCGCTGCTTCCGCAAGATCGCAATTTTTTAAGGGACGACGACGATGAGCTTTTACTTTCTTCAGAATATCGTCTGCCTGAGTTTCAATCACTGTTTTGGGAATAAAACTATAGGGTTTAATAATATCCAAGATATTTACTCCTCTGGTTCTAATTTTGTCGCCTCAGAAATAATTTTTTTGGCAAAATTGGGATTGTCTTTCATGCGACGCAATAAAATCGGCATTTGTTGATATTTTTGAACTAATTCTTTGAAGACTTTTTGATCATCTGAACTAATTCGTCCTGCCAATTCCCCTAAGGTTTGAGCATTTAATTTTAAATGAGTCGCTAAGGACTCAATCACCTGCTGACTAGGAGGATAACCCACATGATCATTTTCTAGCTTTGATAGATAGGTATAGTCCACCCCAATCAACTTAGCTAGTTCTCTCTGACTATATTCCTCCTCTCGACGAGCTTTGCGGATAACCTGTCCAAATGTTTCTGACACTGCTTTTCTCTCAATCGCTCAAAAAAAATTATATCAAGGGTTGACTATTTCAGTCAACATAGGCTAGAGTTAGTTTATTGGCGTTGATTATTTTAGTCAACACTAGAGCAAACACTGCCGTATCATCCTAGCATTATCCTGACCGAGGGGAAAAATCGTGTCCTGCCAGTTTCCCAAAAAGCCTTGGTATCCTCCGATGAGCTATCTTCTT
Organism: Microcystis sp. T1-4; assembly: GCF_000297435.1. GTDB lineage: Bacteria > Cyanobacteriota > Cyanobacteriia > Cyanobacteriales > Microcystaceae > Microcystis. Next base: position 35,987 of record NZ_CAIP01000368.1, read on the forward strand.
TGGCGCTCGCTTAAACCGGCGATGGGCCATGAGAATTGGCATTGTCAGACAAAACGGGGGTTTGAAAAAGCGCGAAACAAAGAACCAGAAGTCCAAAGATTACTATCACAAGATAATCAGTCGCAAAAAATTGGTAAGTTGGCACAACGAGGAGTTTTTGAGTTTCATCAAGAGCCAGCGAGATTATCCAGTTTTGATGGGGTGGAACAAGTTGCAGAAATCCTGCAATTAAATCAAGAATCGCCAGAAATTCAAGCTAGGGTTTTAGTAATTTTAAACAATTACTATCAACAACCAATTTTATTAAATCAAGAGATTATTAATTTATCTAGAGGCGATGAAGGTTATCCAGAACCTATTGTTATCGAGCAAGGTAACTATCGGTTTAATTTGTACGCTGCCTTTGATTGTATTTTTAGAGAAGCTGATGACACTATACATATTTTAGATTTAAAAACTGGTCAATCTAATTTTGATCGTCGTCAGGCTCATGTTTATTTACTGGCGGCTAGTTACCTTTATCCTCAGGAAAAAATTGTCGCTTCTTTTTACAATTTAGAAACCCAAACAAGCTCAGAAAATATATCCCTGTCTTCCGAGGCAATGGAAGCAGTTAAAATCGAACTAGCTTTCCTAGCCAAAAAACATCAGCAACAACTACAAAAATATAAAGATCACCACGAAGATTTTTATCATATTTTCCCGCCCCAAAGTGGCTATGCCTGTCGTTATTGTCCTTTTACATCGATTTGTGATTATGCAAATAAGGAGGTTTAGATCATGAATTACACAGCAGCTAACACAGCCAATTTCCCGATTTTTTTGAGTGAAATTAGTTTCTTGACTACCAATAATATTTGTTTGAATTGTTTTAAGCTTAATTATCAAGTTACTAGAAAAATAGGTAATCGTTTTAGTTGGCAATTCAGTCGGAAGTTTCCCGATGTGGTGGTTATTTTTGAAGATAATTGTTTTTGGGTATTAGCTAAAGATGAAAAATTTTTTCCCTCTCCACAACAGTGGAAAGAAGCTTTATCAGATATTCAAGAGGTTTTACGAGAAGATATTGGCGATCACTATTATTCTATTTATTGGCTAAAAGACTTTCAGATAAAAGCTTTAGTTACAGCACAATTAGCAGTTAGAATTCTGAAAATATTTGGTAAATTTTCCTATCCAATAGTTTTTCCCAAAGATAGTCAGATAAGTGAAAACCAAGTACAGGTAAGGAGAGAAGTTGATTTTTGGGCAGAAATCATCAATGACACTAATCCAGCTATTTGTTTAACTGTTGACAGTAGTATTGTCTATAGTGGAGATTTAGAACAATTTTATGAAAATCACCCCTATAGACAAGATGCTGCGAAATTATTAGTAGGTTTAAAGGTTAAAACTATAGAAACCAATGGGACAGCTAAAATTATTAGAATAGCGGGTACAATTGGGGAAAGAAGAGAAGATTTATTAAAAAAAGCCACAGGTTCAATGAGTCGAAGAAAATTAGAAGAAGCTCATCTGGAGCAACCAGTGGTTGCGGTACAATTTGGCAAAAATCCCCAGGAGTATATTTATCCATTAGCAGCTTTAAAACCCTCTGTAACAGATGAGGATGAGAGTTTATTTCAAGTCAATCATGGAGACTTATTAAAGGAAACAAAAATCTTATATGCTGAACGACAAGAACTATTAAAGTTATATAAACAGGAGGCACAAAAGACTTTAAATAACTTTGGTTTTCAGTTAAGAGAAAGAAGTATTAACAGCCAAGAATACCCCGAAGTCTTTTGGACTCCTTCTATTTCTCTTGAGCAAACTCCTATCTTATTTGGTAAGGGAGAAAGGGGAGAAAAAAGAGAAATTCTCAAAGGATTATCGAAGGGTGGTGTGTATAAACGTCATCGAGAATATGTCGATACTGCTCGTAAAATTCGTTTAGCTATTCTGAAACCAGCTAATTTGAGAGTGGGAGATTTTAGAGAGCAATTAGAAAAGCGATTAAAACTTTATAAATTTGAGACTATTTTGCCACCAGAGAATCAAATAAATTTTTCTGTCGAAGGTGAAGGCTCTGAAAAAAGAGCTAGACTGGAAGAAGCAGTTGATCGATTAATTCGAGGAGAAATTCCTGTAGATATTGCTTTAGTATTTCTTCCCCAATCTGATCGCAATGCTGATAATACTGAAGAAGGGAGTTTATATTCGTGGATTAAAAGAAAGTTTTTGGATCGTGGAGTTATAACTCAAATGATTTATGAGAAGACTTTAAATAATAAGAGCCAATATAATAATATTCTCAATCAAGTTGTCCCCGGAATCCTAGCCAAATTAGGAAATTTACCCTATGTTCTTGCTGAACCTCTAGAAATTGCCGATTATTTTATTGGTTTAGATGTGGGAAGAATGCCCAAAAAAAATCTTCCGGGGAGTCTCAATGTTTGTGCAAGTGTGCGACTATATGGAAAACAGGGAGAATTTGTTCGCTGTCGGGTAGAAGATAGTTTAACCGAGGGAGAAGAAATTCCTCAACGGATTCTGGAAAATTGTTTACCGCAAGCTGAACTAAAAAATCAGACAGTTCTCATTTACAGAGATGGTAAATTTCAAGGAAAGGAGGTTGACAATTTACTGGCAAGAGCTAGAGCAATTAATGCTAAATTTATTCTCGTAGAATGTTATAAAACTGGCATTCCTAGACTTTATAATTTTGAGCAAAAACAGATAAATGCTCCCTCCAAAGGATTAGCTTTAGCTTTATCAAATCGGGAAGTTATCCTGATAACGTCCCAAGTTTCTGAAAAAATTGGTGTTCCTCGTCCCTTGCGCTTAAAAGTTAATGAATTGGGAGAGCAAGTAAATTTAAAACAGTTAGTTGACACTACGTTAAAATTAACTTTACTTCACTATGGTTCTCTCAAAGATCCCCGTTTACCTATCCCTTTGTATGGAGCGGATATTATTGCTTATCGACGCTTACAAGGAATTTATCCTAGTTTATTAGAAGATGATTGTCAATTCTGGCTTTAGAGAGGAAAATTATGTAAGTAGTCGTGCAAAATAAATTTCCTAGTGAAGATAGGCACAAGGCAAGAGGCAAAAGGCAAAAGCTTGATCGAAATGTGTAATTAATTTTGCTTAGGTACTTAGTAATTTCCCTAGCAATCTACACCATCTAGATGAATTAGTCAGTGATTTAGTTAACCAAATTAGTTTACCGACGGCAGAAAATCGGGACATTAAAGAAAGATTAGCCTATCTTGAATGGGACTTGCATCGAGAAAATGGTTGTTTACAAGCCGAAAATTTATCTCTAGGTCAAATTGCATAGCTGGTTTTTTGGGGGGAGCAAGCTTTAGATTTTTTTCTTATTTCCTCGATCAAAAAATGTCTATTATCAAAGGCGATATTATTCCGCCAATTTATGTTACCAGCGATCGGTCAAAATCATCCCCAATCTGGTAATTATGCGCCCTTAGATAGCCATCTCTGGGCTGATGCCACCTATCCCCTGGGGGCGCATTATCGGAGCGATAGTGTCACCTTTGCCGTCTATTCTAGAAATGCCAGTCAGATTCTTCTGGAAATCTACGATCGCCCGACGGGAGAAAACGCTAAGTATGATTACTGGTTGACAAAAAACCCAAAGGATGATACATGGCGGGCAAAAATCGCTGGTATTGCCCACGGCAGCTACTACGCTTTTCGCTGTTGGGGTCCCAATTGGCAATTTGATCAAAAATGGCAAAGAGGCCACAGTAACGCCGGTTTTCGGGCAGATGTGGACGATTTTGGCCATCGTTTTAACCCCAATAAAGTCCTCTTCGATCCCTACGCGCGAGAACTTTCCCACGACCTAGAAACCCCGGCCATGGTCGCGGCCGGAGAAAATGTTGGAATCTATGCCACAGGAGGGGGGGACTACAAAGGAGTAATCCAGCGGCAATACGATACGGGTAAATGGTCGCCCAAAGGCATTGTGATCGCTCCAGATGGGACTTCTACCGGGATTCGTCCCCGTCTGGGTGCCGAAAAAGCGATCATTTATGAGGCCCATGTACGCGGTTTCAGCAATCACCCCTCCGCTAGTCGTTTAGAAGATATTCTCAAGGGAATTAGGGGTTTTGAGGAAGTGGCCAACGTTCCCGACCAGTACAGGGGAACTTATGCGGGAGCCGGCTATATGGCCAAATACCTAAAAGCGCTAGGATTTACCACGATCGAACTCTTACCGGTCCAGGAAACCGCTAACGATAATAACCCCGACGATCGCCCCGGTGGTAACTATTGGGGTTACATGACCTTTGGTTATTTCGCCCCCGATCGCCGTTATGCTTATGATCGCTCCCCCGGGGGACCCACCAGAGAGTTTAAGTCCATGGTCAAAGCTTTCCACGACCAGGGTATGGAAGTTTATCTCGATGTGGTCTATAATCACACCGGAGAAGGGGGCAATTGGGGCAGCAACGATGTCACCCGATTGGTTAGTTTTGGTGGTTTTGATGTGGTGGAATACTATCAACTCACCGACGAACATTATCTAGTCGATGGGGCCACTGGCTGCGGAAATCAATTAAATTTTTCCCATAGTGTCACCTGCAATCTGGTTCTTGATTCCCTCACCTATTGGTTAGAAACCATGGCAGTTGATGGTTTTCGTTTTGATCTGGCCCCCGTTCTCGGTCGAACTCCTTCTAGTCATGAACGAGAAGATCGGGGCAAACAAAAACAATTTTTTCCTAAACATCCTTTGTTAGCAAAGATCAAGAAATTAGGCAAGAAATACGATGCGGAAATGATCGCCGAAGCTTGGGATCGCTGGGGTTACGAAGTGGGGAATTTCCCGACAGGTTGGGGAGAATGGAATGGCCGTTATCGCGATGCAATCCGGCGTTTTTGCAAGGGGGATGGTAATACTTTT
>NZ_CAIP01000367.1 GCF_000297435.1 Microcystis sp. T1-4
CTCTAGGGCAACGTAAACGCTAATAAAATCCTCACAGACGAAGACAGAATTAATGCTGCCGTGGAGAATGATAGCTTGGGCGTAAAAAAAGGCGGTTTTGCTACTTTCCCAATTATAAAAGATCACCGCCATGGTCACCAGGGCATTGGTGAGGATAAAATAGGCACTTAACTGATCGGCTACCAGTTTCACGCCATAATTATCCAGTAGGTTGAGGGTTATGGGGGAGGATTGGCTAAATAAAAGGAGAGAATAGGCGAGAGAGATAATAGAAGTAATTAAGGACAGATATTTAGCCCAGCGAGACAGTAAATAGCCAATAAAGCCGCTCAAAAAGGGTAAACTTATCCAAGCGATCGTTAGAGTATTCATGGTGTAGGATTTTCTGATCTTTACTTTGTCTAGGGCAGGGTTTTCCTAGACTAATCTGCTCAATTTCACCAGCAAAGATACTTTCTCTAATTATCCTCGATCGAGTCCTATTGATCAAGAATTTTTTGGGTGGCAAATAGATTGTTTTGGATCTATAATTATTATTGAAAAAAATAAAAGCAAGCGGTTGCGCTTTAATAATGTATATCTTGCCAGAGGGAGCAATCAGTAATGTTTTGGAAATCTTTGATATTTTTGGTAGCAATAATAACCCGACGACTGGGATATTTTTCTTTGATTAGAGACCATTGAGCCGATAGGATACAATCTATATCAATATTTTCTTTAACTTTTCAGCCCAAAGATAAGCGGCTTTTTGTAGTAAAATAAAACTGACTTTATGAAACTTAATTACATTCCTTAACTTATCTAATTCTTGCACGCTTTTACTTCTCGTCTAACCTCATAATCACATAGATCAGATGAAGTCAGAAAAGCTCCTCTTGCCAGCAGACGATAAAACCATTCGGTACATTGATAAACTTCTGTAAATAACTTTTGATCTTCTGGCCAGTCTTCACCGATCGGGGTTACTAATAAGCTTAAAATGTTAGAGTCCAGAATTACAATCACTCTTTTAATAAAACTCATTCCAGCTAACATTTCTTCACTGCTAACTAGCGGCAAAGATAACAGCAAATCTTCTATAGTGATCGTCATGACTTAGATAGCTCCTTAAGAACAACTCATGTTCTCATACTAGAATAATTATATAGGGATTCGATTGTATTTAGGGCTTGCTGAATAAACCTAAACACCCCACACCCCACGAAAAACTTTTTGCCGCAAACCCTAACGATTGATTATGTTTCCGCTGCAACTAGCGCACAGACTAATCTTCGCTTTCTTGATCATTCCTCTCTTCAAACCCTAGCCAAAAAAGTAACACATTATCAACCTCCATCATTTGCTCAGATGTCAGATTTCCTAATTTACGTAAAAGGTTTGCATGGGGAATTGTAACGATCTCTAAGGAAGCGAGCTTGGACTTTCACTTCAAATCTTGAACCACGAGGGGTTGTCGTATGTGGAACCAGAGTCGCTAAGGCACGCTCTTGATTGAGCGCAGGAATACTGATAATTGTCCTCGATCAAGTGCCAATTGATCAAGAATTTTTCGGGTGGCCACAGGAAGGTCAATGGTTAAGGCTATGACATCTAGCAATTTAGGTGTATTATTTGACATTTCTAATCACCTCTAAGCACTACAGGGGGTAGCAGGTTGTTAACCTTGGAATCTCCGAACTATATGTTCTGGATTGAGGCAAACGTCCCTCTGACCAATCATAGCAAATCCGTTTTTAATAGCATGATTAACT
>NZ_CAIP01000366.1 GCF_000297435.1 Microcystis sp. T1-4
CGTAACTCCCGATAGGTAATAATTAAAAAGTTGCCGCAACCACAGGCAGGATCAAGAAAATATAAATTAGCAATCTTTTTCTGAAATTCTAGTAATTTATTGCGATTGCCTTTAACCTTCTCAAATTCTCTGGATAAATCATCTAAAAATAACGGTTTAATCACCTTTTGAATGTTCTTCTCGGAGGTATAATGCGCCCCTAAATTGCGTCGCTCTTTTGGATTCATTACCGCTTGAAACATAGAGCCAAAAATAGCAGGGGAAATTTTTCCCCAATCAAAAGCACAAGCTTCTAATAACATGACTCGCATCTTGCTATCAAAAGCCGCTAAGGGTAATGACTCCTCGAATAACTTGCCATTTATGTAGGGAAATTGAGTTAAATTCTCATCGAGATTTTTTAATCTTTTTTCTTCTGGTGTATTCAAAACCTGAAAAATAGCATCAATGTGCATCGCCAAATCACTGCCATCTTCTTTGGTATGTAAATCAATATATTCCCAGAAAATACCCTTATTAAAAATACCCGTATCATCGGCAAATAAACAAAATAATAAACGCACTAGATAAACTTCTAAATCATGCCCCATATAACCAATTTCTTTGAGGCAATCATGAAGTTTTCCCATTAACTCGGCTGCTTGAATATTGACGGGATCTTCGTCTTTATAAACTCGCTTTTCGTAACCAGCAATAAAATCAAATAAATGAACATTATCAACAAAATTACTTAATTCAAATTCCCATTGATTGCCTGAATCTAAATCATATAATTTAAACCGTTGAAAATCCGAGACTAAAATATAACGCGGTAACTCATGTTCCTTTAAATTGGGAAAATAATCCTTAGCCTGTTGTGTGGCTTTTTCTAAATCTTTCCCCTTCGATTTATGCTCAACTAAAATCGTTCCTTTCCAGAGTAAATCAATAAAACCCTGTTTATTATC
>NZ_CAIP01000365.1 GCF_000297435.1 Microcystis sp. T1-4
AGCTTACATCAGATATTGCCTGAGATAATTTCGGGTTTTTGACCATATTCTTGACGGCTAAATTCTCAACCACAATCGTTTGGTTTTCACGGACTAATTGAGTGGTTAGCTTGTGTAGATGGTCTTTTCTACTATCGGTGATTTGGGCGTGAATTCTGGCTACTTTGATTTTTGCCTTTTCTCGATTCTTTGAGTCTTTCTGTTTTCTAGAAAGGCTTTTTTGTGCCTTTCGCAGTCTCCGATAATGTTTCTTAAAATGCTTAGGATTAGATACTTTGTCACCATCGCTGGTAATCACAAGGCTACTAATTCCTAAGTCAATTCCGATGGCTTTATCTGTTACTGGTAATGGCTTAATCGTTGGGTCATCAAATCTAATTGAGATATGCCAACGTCCTGATGGATGTAATCTGACTGTTACTGTACTTGGTTCACCGCTTTCTGGTATTTGTCTTGACCATCGAATAGGTAAAGGTTCTGTGCATTTGGCTAAATAGATTTGTTTGTCTTTAAATTTAAAGGCTGATTTGGTAAATTCGGCACTTCCTCCCTGATGTTTTTTCTTAAAGTTAGGATACTTAGTACGACCAGCAAAGAAATTAGTGAAAGCTGTTTGTAA
>NZ_CAIP01000364.1 GCF_000297435.1 Microcystis sp. T1-4
AAATCTCTCTTGTGATAACTTTTTCAAATCAAGAACCGCTTTTGATTCGGCTTTGGTAATTTTTTGGGTGAGTTTACGCAGGTCTGATTCTCTTCTTTCTTGACTTTGTACTACTAACCATCTTTGTTCTATTCCTGCATAATTTTCGGTTTTTGATACTAATTTATATCCTGGTATTGTACTATCAATAAATTCTGATTCTGGTATTGTTGATATTAATGATTTTGCTGCTTTTATGCTTAATGGTACTCGACATAACCACTGTAAATCTGACATCATTTTCAGGTTTGATTCTGTATATAAGGCAGAGTCAGCAACCATGAGACTATTAACTTCTAATTGTTTGTGATATTCTACTGCTATTTGACCAAAACATGATGAGTCTGCTTGGTTTCCTGATGCTAGTTTCAAAAATATTGGGATGTCTCCATCTCCTGAACATATCATTTCTATGATGAACTGTTTTAAGTCCGGCCGATGGTCACGAGAATAACCATAAGTGATGGTTATTTCTTTTGGTGATTTTACTGCTATTTCTTCTAATTCTTGGTTATTTCCTATTTTTTGATTCTCAAATATTACTTCTGGTAAGCTAGTGTTATACTGCCCATGTACGTGGATTGATGATGAGTCTAGATGTGATGTTGATAGTGATACTCCAAATTTTTGGGCGGCTTTTACTGCGATGATGAAAAATATTGTATCTAATCCTTTTATAAATAGTTTATCCATGACTCTCCCCAATTTATCGTCGTTGAGATATTCTGGTTTTACTCCTGTTCCTATTAGATGTTCACAGGCGATTGTTTCAAAATATTCGGGAAACATATATAAGGGTTTGGAAACAAATCCTAACCCGTTGATTATCATGGCTTTTACTACTTGACCTGCATTTACTTTTTCGTCTTTTTCGACTCCTATCAATTCGTTTATTATTTCTACTATTCCGATTGAGTCTATTATTCCTGCCACTATCCCTAGATGGTCTATGTTCTGAATTTCTATTTCTTGGGGTTTTAATTTCACAACAGATTCCTCCACTACTTCTAAGTACCTAAGCAAAATTAATTACACATATCTAACCCCGCTCTTGCCTCTTACCTCTTGCCTATCTTCACTAGGAAATTAATTTTGCACGACTACTTATTGTAATCAATTATTTCTTGTTTTCTGAACAATTATTTTTTTCTCTTGAATTTTCTCTTTCTCGCTCCATACCCCTTTTAATGCTATATATTCTCATTAACCCTTTTAACCTTTGCATTAATTTTAGTTATTATGTACTACTTTAATGGCTTTTTTGATCTGTGACAGTTGAGGGTGCGGAA
>NZ_CAIP01000363.1 GCF_000297435.1 Microcystis sp. T1-4
ATCAGTTATCAGTTATCAGTTATCATACTAAATCCTGTTATTAAAGACTAATTATTTATCCCCGCTTTTGCCTCTTGCCTCTTGCATGAGTGCCTGTCCTGATATGTAGCCTATACTCAAGGGATTTAGTATAACTTCTGCTGCTCACCAATATGTGAGAGAATGTCACCAATAAGAGATCTACCCTATCAGTAATCAGTTCACTGTTCACTGTTTACTGATCACTGATCACTGATTACTGATAAAATCTCCCCCAGAGCCATATTTCCAACTATCTAAATAACGATGATAAAGATATTTTTGCCTGTCGGGTAACTTTTCTAAAATAGGTTTTAAGGTGGTTGCTAAGGGATATAAACCACTATACAAACCTAAATTAAAATAATGTCCCGTCCAATCGATAAAAGGACTGATACCCACTTGCGGAATCATCGGTAAAACTAATTGAGGATTAACCAAAGGCAAAGTTTTTGAGAGGGAAGAAAACTGCACCACATCCTGTAAAAACGGTTTTAAGACCTCATCTCCCAACTTATCCATTACCCGAAAAACTCCACTCATTAAGTCATTAATTTGATTGGGATTAGGGTTAGCAGACATCGGGACACTCATGGTTTTTTGAAATAGCCATGTTACCGATATATTCGGTTGATAAGGTTGTAAAAGGGCTAAATCTTCTCGGTTTAAAGCATCGATTTGTAAAGCTTCCTCGATGGCAAAAGTTAGCCTTTTTAAATGCCTAACCATTGCCCCAAAACCACCAAAACTTACCGGAGATTGACTACCGCTACTATCTCCCACTGCCAGAATTCTTGACCAAGGCATTTTTAAAGGACTTTGACGATAGGCCGGGAAAAAACCCGCTAGAAAACGCTGAAAGTTTACCGCTTCTAAATCCACCTTTTGATACTCTGGCAGCAATCTTAAATACTCCTCCATCAAAAATTCTAAACTAAAGCGATCGGGATGGGTATCAAGATAGGTAAATAAATAAGTTGTCCGACCATCCCTAGCGGGAAATGCTTCCCAAAAGTATTGACATTGGTGCAAGATTGGGGTAAAAGAATAAATCAAATCACCAGTTTCATTACTGGGAAAACCCTGACCGCAACTACCCACCACTAAACAAACTCCATCGGGTTTTTCTCCTTTTCTTGCCTGTTTTGCAATTGGCGAAAAATGACCCATGGCATCGATTAATAAACGGGTTTTTAAAGTCATTTCTCCCGTTTTAACCATTACGCCATCGGGATGAATAATCGCCCCACTAAACCCCGAATTTTCTAATAACTTTCCTCCCGCTTGCAAAAACTTAGTTTTTAAAGTCTCTAGCAAATAAACCGGATCAACACCAATATTTAAAATATCTCTGACCCAAAGTTCATAACCTTGATAAAATCCCACCCTCCCAGGATTATATTCCGTCGCTATCGATTGATTTAATTCAGCTTCGGTCAATAAATCTAACTCTAAAAAACTGCTTAATTCTAAACGTGAAATATTCCACTCCTGCTCACGACCGCGCAGAATACCTCTTTCTAATAATGCCACACGCCAGCCCCTAGTTTGCAAAGCAGCCCCGATGAAAATTCCCAAAGTTCCCCCGGCAATAACTAGATCAAAATCCGTCTCTCCTAAAGATTCTTGACTTTGATTAATTACCGTGGGAATAACTGGATTTTCTAAACGCAAAGCTTGCCAAGCTCGATCGCTGGCCCGCAATTGTTGTAAACTCTGAGGAGATACTCGATCGAGTAAAGATGCAACTAAAGACATAATCTTATATCAGTT
>NZ_CAIP01000362.1 GCF_000297435.1 Microcystis sp. T1-4
AGCTACTTAACTGAAAACTGAAAACTTACATCTGATCACTGATAACTGATAACTGATAACTGATAACTGACAAAAAAATCCTGGAGGATGTAACCATGAACGAGAATCAAAAGAAAAAAATCGGCATTCTGACCAGTGGTGGCGATTGCCCGGGGTTAAATGCGGTAATTCGTGCCGTGGTGAAAGCATCAAAACTCAAGGGTTGGGATGTGTACGGCATTCCCTACGGGACCGACGGTTTTATGCAGATTGCTGAGGGGAAATATCACCCCCAAGATTTGATCCTGACTCAGCATGGCTATGACCTACCCGGGATATTGAAAGGATTAGACGTTTTGCAGTTTCTTAGTGGTAGTGTTTTGGGTTCTTTGAGCAAAGGACATCCCGAAAACCCAGAAATTGCCACGAAAATCCTGCAAGGATACGAAATGCTAGGATTAGATGCCCTGATCGTCGTCGGGGGCGATGGGAGCGTCGATATCATCTACGATCTCGCCCAGAAAGGCAACTGGAATATTATCGCGGTTCCCAAAACCATCGATAATGACGTTCCCTATACGGAATGGTCCGTCGGTTTTACCACTGCCGTGGATATCGTCACTCAAGCTTTGTATGATCTCACCTTTACCGCCGCTAGTCACGAAAGGGTGATGATTGTGCAGGTTATGGGTAGAGATGCCGGTCATTTGGCCCTTCATGCGGGGATTGCCGGGGGGGCCGATGCGATTTTTATTCCCGAATTAACCCCGGCTCTCACTCCCGAAATTATCGACGGTTGTTGTGATCATTTGGCACAATTACGGGCCCAAGGTCGTAAATTCGCTCTCATTGTCATTTCTGAGGGGGTTAGAAACGAAGATAACCAAAAAGAGAAGTATATTGGCGATTATTTAGAAAAATTGATAGTTGACAAAACTCGCTCTTTATGCGTTACCGATCCCGTCTTCTGTTATCTCAATTCCATGGATGTGCGGGCCATGTCTTTGGGACACCTGCAAAGAAGTCGTCCTCCTTTGGCCATGGATCGACTGTTAGCCACGGCTTTTGGCATTAAGGCTGTAGAATTAATTGAACAGGGAAAACTCGATCGCGTGGTGATTTGGCGCGGGGGACAAGTGCGTAGTTTGCCACTGAAACCAGTGATCAAAATTATCAAACAATGTCATCAAGAAAATCGCTGTGCCTATCCCGTGGCTCCTGATGGTTTTATTGTGAAAACAGCCCGTTCTTTGGGAATTTACCTAGGGGAAAATACCACGACCACGACCGAGACGGCAGTAGTTCCGCAAGCTGTGGAGGCGTTGGTTTAGTTATAATAAAGCGAGAAGGGTTGCTAATACTTTCTCGCTTTGTTAATTGGTTAAGATTAGGCATTTCTAAACGCTACAATTACGGGAGATACTGACAGCTACTGTAGAAATTAAGAAACTTTTTAAAAGAGTGTAATTAGGGCTTGCTGAATAAATGTGAAATATAGACGAGGTAAGGGTTTTAGGGGCCTATTTTGCGAAACAGGTGCAAGATTTTGAGAGAATCGTGGTTGAAAACCTTGCATCTTCGGGGCGAAGCATTCGGGCATAACCTATCGCTGAAACCGTAGATTTCCTATCCGAATGCTTCGCCCCTACTTTTTCAGCCAGCCCTAATTAATTTTCTGAGCATAAACTTTTATTATCGGCCCGCGTCCTGTAGGGGCGAAGCATTCGGGCAATAACCTATAGGTGAAACCAGAGATTTTCTATCCGAATGCTTCGCCCGTACTTTTTGCCGCAAATCCTACATAAAGACTTCTACTATCAGTAATGAGGTTATAA
>NZ_CAIP01000361.1 GCF_000297435.1 Microcystis sp. T1-4
AAACTGAGGGAATAGCTAGTAGGAATAGATTGATAATCGGGAGAGCCTGAGCTTCCAGAGCCATATAAGTAAAATGTATAAACCCCAGCCGCCAGAGTCCTTTCTAAGGTCTTTGTTGTTTCATTACTCCCATTATACAGACTCGCAATGGAAGAGCCATAACTATTCGTTCCGCTATACAAATATAGACCGGTGTAAGCATTGCTATCATCGGTTAACTCAAAAGTAACCGTGCTGTTTTCACTCAGGGTAAATTGATAGTAATCCTGATCATAGTTAGGCCTATTGTACAGATAATCTGTCTTAACAATGGGTGTGGCTGTTAACGTTCCCACATTGACCGATTCCCCCGATTCTCCACCATTGTCCTGCGGTGCTACCACTAAATCGAAGTCATAAACTGTTGCCGCACTATTACTGCTCGATAAATGGAGATAGTAAGTCCCTGCGTCCAAGTTTTCTTTGAAGGAAAAATAACTGCTGTAGGAATTGGCATTACTGGCACTCTCAAGAATGTTGCCACTACTGTCTAAAACCTCAATACTGAGACCACTGGGTAAGTATAAATCAAATTCGACATTCCGTGTCGCATCTAAGCTGAATTTGAAGTAATCATCACTATCATCCCCTCCCACTGAGTCTAAATATTCTTGTAGGACTGGAGGTGCTAGAGGGGGAGTCAGACTATAACTGAGGGTTCCCAGGT
>NZ_CAIP01000360.1 GCF_000297435.1 Microcystis sp. T1-4
GATGCTCCCCATCAGAGGGGAAAGGGCAGAAAATTTAGAGTTAGCTATTGTTGCTTATAACCTGTCTTTAGAAGTCTATACCCGTGATGCTTTTCCTTATGAATGGGCAAGGACACAAAATAATCTGGGTGCTGCTTATAGTCAACGCATCAGAGAGGAAAGGGCAGAAAATCTAGAGTTAGCTATTGTTGCTTACAACCAGTCTTTAGAAGTATATACCCGTCAAGCTTTTCCTGAAGATTGGGCAGTAATACAAAATAATCTAGGGACTGCTTATAGTGATCGTATTAGAGGGGAAAGGGCAGATAATCTAGAGTTAGCTATTGTTGCTTATAACCAGTCTTTAGAAGTCTATACCCGTGAAGCCTTTTCTTATGAATGGGCAAGGACACAAAATAACCTGGGTGCTGCTTATAGTCAACGCATCAGAGGGGAAAGGGCAGAAAATTTAGAGTTAGCTATTGTTGCTTATAACCTGTCTTTAGAAGTCTATACCCGTGATGCTTTTCCTTATGAATGGGCAAGGACACAAAATAATCTGGGGAATGCTTATAGACATCGCATCAAAGGGGAAAGAGCAGATAATCTAGAGTTAGCTATTGTTGCTTACAACCAGTCTTTAGAAGTGTTGACCCGTGATGCTTTTCCTCAAGATTGGGCAGTAACACAAAATAATTTAGGTAATGCTTACAGTAAACGAATTAGAGGGAATAAAGCCGAGAATATCGAAAATGCAATTGTCTGTTATCAAGAAGCCTTACAAATTTATACCCGTCAAGCCTTTCCAAGAGATTGGGCAGAGACACAATATAATTTAGCCAATACTCTCAGAGAACGATTTAAACTTCTTGGTAAAGTGGCAGACATTCAACAAGCAATTAACTCTTATAAACAAGCTGGAGAAATTATTGAAAAAACCGAAGACAAAACCTTATATTTTAACTATTCCTATCAATTAGGAAAAGCTTTATTTGAGGGTGGATATTATACAGAAGCTATTGAACACTTAGAAAGCTGTCAGCAACTTTATCAAAAACAAAAGGATATTAGTAGTTTGGCTCCAATTTTATTGGAACTTGCCCGTCTCTATCATCGCACTGGTAGGCTCGAACAGGCAAGACTTTATTTTAAAGATTCTTTACGTCTATTCCGTCGTTTGGGTGATCAAGATAATGTGGCTTCTGTGACAACTGCACTGGGCAATCTAGAAATACAAATTGGCAAGATTTCCCAAGCTTGTAGTCATTTAAAAGAAGCACAAACATATTATCAAGAAAACAATGATAAGGAACGACTAGAGGAAATTAATCATCTACTAAAAATTCTACAATCTGCTTAAAATGACAAGACTCAGCCGTTATCAATCAACTCTCAAAAAATGGGGACTGATAGAAAATCCTTTTCGACCAACTCCCCCCGATGATCGCAAAAAATTAGCAAAGATTTTTTATGGACGAGATCAAGTTTTAGATATAGTTATTCCGACCCTAAGTAGGTAGGCACAATTATTTGTAGGATGGGTTAGCGGTA
>NZ_CAIP01000359.1 GCF_000297435.1 Microcystis sp. T1-4
AAAACGTTTTTTTGTCTTTGCTGAAGCGGTAATACGTTTCAGTTCTTTTTCTAGAGATTCGGGAATTTTTGTCCAATCAATTAATTGGTGAACTTCGGGAAAAAAGAAGTATAAAAACGCTTCAAAATACTCGGTTAATGCTTCTTTCCAGGGTTCATCATAATTGGCGGTTGTTGGGTTCATTTGAGTTGTCTGCTTACTCCTAGGCTGTGAAGCGCGATAGCGTAACGCACCGATTTAATAATAGAGGTGGTGGTGGTAATCTGGGGATTTTGTGGTAAAAAAGCGGAGATTTGTTCGATTCCGTCTTGATTGGGAGTGAGAATAACGGTGGCGACTTCTGGAATTACCCCAGCTTGGAGACTTTGATAATCGGTAACACCAGCATCGAGGAAAACTACGGTAGCGGTTAAACGCTGATTTCTCGCACTATTCACCTGATTAGCTTGACTCAAGCCATCAGATTGAGCGAAATTGAACAAAGCATCGTCAACAGCAGGAAGGCTCCGCAAAAGGGTAGAAGTCATGACATTAACCGCAAAGGATGACTGCGACTATTTTATGCAAAGAATCCCGAATTTTTCAAGGGGGATATAACAAAAATTAACATTATACAGAAAACGGGTTTCTCCTTT
>NZ_CAIP01000358.1 GCF_000297435.1 Microcystis sp. T1-4
AGGTATAGAGTTTTCCTTTTGGGGACCCGGTTCTCAAGATTCAGCAATAGCAAATTAGGTTATACTTCATCTTTAAGAAAAAAGCTGTAAGAATCGACCTCGAAAATGTCTTGACCATCGAACCCGATTCGAGGTATTCTATCAGGGTAGATCAGACAGTAATAAAATTCAGATTTAAATTGGCAATGTTAAACCAGTTAAGAATTCTAATTGTTGATGATAATGAAGTAGATCGGATCGCCGTGCGCCGATTCTTAAGAACATCGGAGATGGCGATAGAAATAACAGAAGCCGCTGACTATCAAGAGGCTAAAGAACAGATGTCCAATAATCTTTTCGACTGTATGTTTATCGATTATCTTCTACCCGATCGAGATGGTTTAACTTTGGTGCGGGAAATTCGGCAGCAGGGAGTTAAAATACCCCTAATTGTCTTAACCGGTCACGGAGACGAAGGAATTGCCGTAGATATGATGAAAGCCGGTGCTTCCGATTATCTGAGTAAATTTCGTCTTTCTGCCTCGCGCTTAAATCAAGCGATGCGAAACGCCCTACGCATCTATGAAGCGGAACAAGAAGTGGCGATTGCCAAACAAGAAAAAGAGCAATTGGCTAGACAAAAAGAAGATTTTGTTTCGAGGATGACCCACGATTTGCGAACTCCCTTAGTGTCTGTCAATCATATATTAGAACTATTTCAAGAAGGTTTATACGGTGAGATTACTCCCGAAATGAGTCGAGTCATTCATGTGATTATTCGCAGTAATACAAATCCA
>NZ_CAIP01000357.1 GCF_000297435.1 Microcystis sp. T1-4
TTTAAGGGAAAATTACGGCAAAAATTTAGACAAATCTGATTGTGATTAGTGGTGGCTCCTACCATTGGGATAATTTCTCCTTGACGATATTCATTTTTATCTTCGGACGTTTCCTCTAGGGCGAGATATTCTTCGGGAGTATAATATTTAGTTTCGGTAGTGCTTAACATTTTTGACTCTCCTTCCTATTCTATTTTCTAAGATACAGCATTTCCCTAAAAAGAGATAAAGTTATCCTTGAGCAAGGTTATCATTTTTTCCTTAATCTCCAGCAAAAAATGCGGAGAAATCCACAATTAAAAATCTAAGTATCAAAATTGCTCACTTCAAGAGTTAAGATAAACTAGATAAATAGTTTTATGTTTAGTTTTTCCTATGTTTAACTGGTTCCGTCGTCAGAAAGTCCAAACCGAACAAGAACAAGCACCCCCCGCACCCGTAGAGGAAACCCCCAGCGAGGCAACCAGTCAGGAAGAGTATTTAGATTGGGCCAAAAAAGCCTTTAAAAATATTCAAGAGAAAAAAGCCACGGCCGAGGCCGTCGTCAGCGAAACCCCTGAAACATCTATTGCTGAAACAGAACCTCCGCAAGAGGAAGAACCAGTTAAACAAGAAGAAACCGAGGATAATACCCCCGCATGGCTGAAAAAATCCGATCGCCTCGAAATTCTCAAAGAAACCGCCATCGAAACCCCCACAGAACCGGATGAGGATTTTATCTGGTCGGCCAAAGTTTTAGCCAATCAGGGACGACAAGCAGAGGACGTTTCCGAAGAAGAAATCACCTGGTTAAAAAAATTGCGTCAGGGTTTAGGCAAAACGCGCCGCAGCTTGGTCAATCAGCTTAAGGCCGTGGTCGGTCAGGGTCCCCTCAATCAAGATGCAGTGGAGGAAATCGAAGCTTTATTGCTTCAGGCCGATGTGGGGGTAGATGCCACCGATTATATTATCACTACCCTCCAAAATAAGCTAAAACAGGAAGCTTTGCCCCCCGAAAAAGCGATCGAATATCTCAAAGAAATTATCCGCGAGATTTTAGATGCACCTTTAGCCAATTATAGCAACCCCGGTTTTGAGCCAGAAAAAGGCAAATTAAATATCTGGATGCTCACAGGAGTTAACGGAGTGGGTAAAACGACGACTATCGGCAAATTAGCCCATTTATCTAAACAATCTGGCTATAGCTGTATGATCGCCGCTGCCGACACCTTTCGCGCTGCTGCCGTGGAACAGGTGAAAGTTTGGGGAGAGCGATCGCAAGTCGAAGTCATTGCCAACCCGGGCAAAAATACCGACCCGGCCGCCGTGGTGTACGATGGCATCGAAGCCGCTAAATCCAGGGAGGTAGAATTACTCTTAGTGGATACGGCGGGAAGATTGCAGAATAAAAAGAACTTAATGGCAGAATTAAGCAAAATTCGCCGTATTATCGACAAAAAAGCCGAGAGTGCCGTGGTGGAATCCCTTCTAGTTCTCGATGCCACTTTAGGACAAAACGGGCTGCGACAGGCCGAGGTTTTCTCGGAAGCTGCCCAATTAAGCGGCGTGATCCTGACTAAAATCGATGGTACAGCTAAAGGGGGTGTCGCCCTTGCCGTAGCGCGTCAGCTTAACCTACCGATTCGCTTTGTGGGTGCTGGGGAAGGAATCGAGGATCTGCGGCCCTTTTCCAGTTACGAATTCGTGGAAGCTTTACTAAGTGGCGATTAATCTCACCCCGCCTATCTTTCATAATCTTTTCATGGTTGCTTCATAATTGTCTCATTTTTAGCTATGCTAGAAATGGAGACTCGGGGTAACAACTATGCAAAGGACAATTACGGTTAGTCATCTAGGAGTATATTATCGCGGCGTGGAGGCCCTACGGGATATCACCCTGAAAATTTATCCAGGACGATTAACCGGTATTATCGGTCCCAACGGCGCGGGCAAAAGTACCCTGATCAAAGCCATGCTAGGATTAATTCCCGTACAACAGGGAAGCGTTAACTATCAAGGGCAATCTCTACAGCAACAACTGGATAAAGTCGCTTATGTTCCCCAAAGATCTCAAATCGACTGGACCTATCCCGTCACCGCTTGGGATGTGGTAATGATGGGGAGAGTCAGGAAAACGGGTTGGTTTCGCCCTTTTTCCCATATTAGTCGTCAACAGGCTTTAAATGCCCTAGAACGGGTGGAAATGGCTGATTTGCGCCATCGTCCCCTCGGTCAGCTGTCGGGAGGACAACAGCAAAGAGTCTTTTTAGCCAGATCTTTGGCCCAAGAAGCGGAGATTTTCTGTTTTGATGAACCTTTCGTTGGGGTAGATCAAAAAACCGAGGGGATTCTTTTTAATATCTTTGGTGAGTTAGCGCAAGAAAATAAAATTGTCATGGTGGTTAACCATGATTTAGGCGAATCTATCACCCATTTTGCTGATTTAATCCTCTTAAATAAAGAATTGATCCTCGCCGATCAACGCTCCAAGGTCTTAACTGATTTTAATCTCCGGCGTGCATACGGGGGTAAGGTCTCTTTCTACAATGCCATGACACTACCAGATCATCCCCGATCGAGTCTCGATTATCTCGATCGCTTCTCGAAAAACAATGCGATAAACTAGAAGCGAAGATATTTTGGCTGACTGCCGATAGGGACACCAATGACAACTATTTCCCCGCAAGAAGTAACAGGAACGATCGAACTGGCTCCTAACTATCGAATTCCCCTATTTTTGGTAATTTTATCGCTGCCTTTACTCTTTTTACAGGTCTGGCTCGGCATAATTTTCTCCCTGTTAGGCCTATTCTTGATGTTCCAGACTACCCGCATTCGCCTCCAGTTTACCCCCACTTCCTTAGATGTCTATCTGTCCGGGCAACAAATTCGCTCCTTTCCCTACCAAGAATGGCAAAATTGGCGGATTTTCTGGAATAAAGTCCCGATCCTATTTTATTTCAAAGAAATTAACAGCATTCATTTTTTGCCCATTATCTTTGACAGCGCAACCCTGAGACTGTGCCTCGAAAAATACTATCCTTTAGCAGCACCGCAAGCGATCGACTCAGAAGCGAACTAAGATTGAGATAAAATAAAATCTGGCTAATAGCGTCTTAATTGCCTGCCTTGGCCCTCTGTTCGCTCTGCATTTCTAAAGCCGATGAATTCAGAAGATTTTAATGTTTTACCCCTTGACAAAATGACAGACTTACCCAATGAATCTGTCGAAGAATTTAGTTTTGACGATCTCTGGAACGATCGCCCGGTAGAGAATTCCCTGCCATCGGAAACCGCCCCCGAAGGCGAATTAGTTCCCACAGCGCAGGCGCAACCCCTGCGGGGGGAAATCGAGGCTCTAGAACGGCAAAAACAGAGCCTAGCGGCAGAAATCTCGGCGTTAAAAGCGGAAAAAGAACGCTTGATCGCCGAGGAACTAGGGGATATCAAAGCTCAAATCGAAAGAATGCTCAAGGAAGGCGTAAAAGACCTAGAACAACGCAAACAGGCTTTAGAATTAGCGATCGAACAGTTAGAACGCCGTCGTGAGCGGATTCGGCAGGAAATGCGGAGTAATTTCGCCGGAGTCTCCCAGGATCTAGCCGTGCGGGTTCAGGGATTTAAAGACTATCTGGTGGGCAGTTTACAGGATTTGGCCGCGGCTGCCGAACAGTTGGAATTACCCCGTTTTGAGACCCCCGAAAAATCCCCCCGACCTGTGGAACCTCCCCTGCGGACCGAACGGGAGGAAAACCCGCGCCCATCCCGTGGCAGTCAAGGCCGGGATGGACGCGGAGAAAGTCCCCGTCCCCCCCGTACCAGTAACCCGGGCCAGGATAATTGGCAAGAACCCCGTCGTTCTAACCGTTCGGGTTATGAATCGGAACCGGTGGGACAATCCACCCCTAGACAGGGCTTTTCTGACCAAAATCAGCGCATACAAACTCTTTTAGACCGTTATCGCAGTCGTCCTGACTATTACGGACCGCCTTGGCAATTACGGCGCACTTTTGAACCAATTCACGCCGAACGGGTGCAACAGTGGTTCTTTAAACAGGGGGGCCGGGGTACGATTCGCGGTATGGGCAGCCGTCTCCAGAATATTCTGGTGGCTTCGGCAATTATCTCGATTATGGCGGAATTACAAGGCGATCGCTTCCGTTCTCTCGTTCTGGCTAATAGTCCCGAACGTTTAGGCGAATGGCGGCGCGGTCTCCAAGATTGTCTCGGCATTTCCCGCGCCGATTTTGGACCAGACCGCGGCATCGTTCTCTTTGAGTCTCCCGAAGCTTTAATTCAAAAAGCGGAACGTTTAATCGACGATAAGTATTCACCGCTCATTATTATCGATGATACCGAAGAACGGCTGAATTTCGCTCTTTTACAATTCCCCTACTGGTTAGCTTTTGCCCCTGAACCCCAACAAAGTTCTAGTTATTGGTATTAACTAATTAGTCCTTGAGTAGTGCGATACATTGGGCTAAAGAAGCGTTAGTTTTCACCGCTTGCGGGTTAATATGGGTGGCAGCGGCTCGATAACCTTGTTCTAGGAGAGCTGCAATTAAATCTTCCCTTTTGGGTAGATCTAATTTGCCCCTTCTCCCAATTTCCCGAAAGCTATAAAAATAGGGAGGAAAATCGTTTTCTTCCCTCATTATTTCTAACAATTTGACTACCTTTTTCCACTGCCATTGTTCGGCTAAATCTGCCATTTTTTCTAGATAAAAGCGATCATGTAAACTGCCTAACCACAAAGGTCCAGTTAAGGTTAAAGGTTGCCCGTCCCCAGAACAAACTATTTTGCCTAACTTTGGCCAAGGCACTGATTGATATTCCCCGCAGCTATGACAATAACCGAGAAAACCGTAGTTATGACTATTTAATTGTCTATTAGCCGTTAACCGCACCATCACCCGATAACTTTGACCAAAAAAGAAGGAAAAAATCGGCGTAATTCCTAAACCTAACCGGGCCGATTCTAATTGCAAACCGGCGATAATTAATCTTAATCCCTGTTCGTGGGCAGCCGGATGATTGCGAGCAGATGCTCCATAATCAGCTAAACTATTTTCTAGATTATGACCCGTCAACGTCCGTCCATCGGTATTAGTCAGATAAATTAAACCCCCGATTTTAGTGGCTAAAGGAATAGCACTAAACAGAGATGCAGGGGAACCAAAAGCATCAATATCAACTAGATCATAATGGTCTTTTTCAAGATAACATTCTAGGAGAACTTCTTGAGCAGATTTATAGGTTATCTTCCCTTTTTTCTGTTGTAATAAACTCTCTAAGTTAGCGTCTAAAGTTGGCTTAATTTCTGGATTACCATCATTAACCCACAGCCAATCCGCACCACTTTCTAACCAATACCTGAGCGCTCGCACACCAGAGCCGCTCATTACTTCTAAAACGCGCAAACTGCCCCGCTCTTTTTGGGCAATTGCCGCCCCTAAAACTCCTAAATCTCGGACGATTTTACTCTCTGGTCGATAAAAAGTATTGTTGATATTAAATATCGCTTTTTCTTCCTGCATCGCTCATCTCATAATTAGGGTTTGCTGAAAAAGTTTTTCTTGGGGGCAGGGTGTGGCCCCCCAACCCCCCCGACATCGGGGGGGCAGGGTGTGGGGTGTAGGGTTTTACCGATTTTGAAGGGGTCAATTACCTAATTTTCAGGGAAAAAGTCCCTGAATTTTCCCCCCGATCACTCCCATATCTGGTACTTTTTGATTTACAAAAACTCTAAAAGTCTTAACCCACAAGGGTTTTACCATTATTCAGCAAGCCCTAATTAGCACTCGATCGCCTCTTTTGTATTTTCACGATTCCCTAGGAGAGGAAAGGGTCAACCACTGCCAAAACCGATCAGACATCAAGATAGCAGATAAATCTAAAGATAGTGTGAAATTAGCAAAAATTGCCGATTTTTTTAGTATTATATCTCTGAAAAGCGGATATTTTCCCCGTGAGAACGGCAAATTAAAGGTGAAAAAATAGTTATTTTTTACATCTTATAAGTAGTTAAG
>NZ_CAIP01000356.1 GCF_000297435.1 Microcystis sp. T1-4
TTGCCGCCCAAGCCAAAAGTACAGTAGAAAGAATCAAAGAACATCCAATAGTTTTGGCAGTGCAAGACACAACAAGTTTAGACTTTACGACGCAAAAAGCCAAAAAAGGAATGGGTTATCTAGATTGTAAAACATCCTTTGGTCTCAAAGTTCATACCACATTAGGAGTCTCAGCGCAAGGAGTACCTTTAGGACTGATTAATCAATATGTCTGGGCAAGAGAAGAAAAGAATTTAGGGATTGCCAAGCAAAGAAAAAAAAGAGAAACTCAAGAAAAAGAAAGTCAAAGATGGTTAGATTCTTTGTCAGAAACACAACAACAAATACCCGAAGAAATTCAAGTAGTAACAATCGGAGATTCTGAGGCAGACATATTTGATTTATTTGCCCAATCAAGAAGTCCTAACTCTCATTTATTAATCCGAGGAACTCATAACCGAAAAGTTAACTATCTCGAAGACAAGCAAAGGTCAGGGCATCCAGAACCTAAATATTTACATCAATCCATCAGAGAAATAAAAGCCTGTGGTAGCCTAGATGTGCAAGTAAAACGCAATCCTAATCACGAGGCTAGACTAGCTAAACTAACAGTTAGATTTGCCAGTTTTGAAATACAAGTACCTAAGCATCACTCGAAAGCGAACCCTCGTCAACCGGTCAAATTACAGGTAATTTTAGCTGAAGAAGAAAATCCGCGTCCTGGAGTTAATCCTATCAGTTGGCTCCTCTTAACTAGCCTAGACATTAGTAGCTTTGAATCAGCGATAACCTGTGTGCGCTGGTATAGTTATCGCTGGTTAATAGAACGCTATCATTTTGTTTTAAAAAGTGGTTGTGGATTAGAAAAACTGCAATTAGAAACGGGT
>NZ_CAIP01000355.1 GCF_000297435.1 Microcystis sp. T1-4
ACCTAAAGAAGCGGCAAATTCTAATTGTTCGCTGTCAGTTTTGCCCAAAGTTGACTGCTCAGGAACAGTGGTGACATCTAAACCACGAGAACGCAGAAGTGTTGCAACTAACGCCGACATATCTTCGTCCATGTAAAGCGAAGCAAATATGCTCATAGCTTACCCAAAGCTGCCTTTACAGAAGGATGCACCAACTCATCGGGGACTTGGTTACGTTCAATGTACTCGTTAATTTCTGCTTGATGATCCAAATAAAAACTCAAGGCATCGAACACTTGTGCTAAGGTCAAATGAGGTAAATGAGTTGGAATTTCCTCTGGCATCACACCTAATCGCCACAGACCTACGATTGCGCGAATAGATGTGCGAGTGCCTTCAATAATTGGCTCTCCACCTAAAATCTCATTGTTTCTGGTTACATAACGTGAAAGAGTGATAATCGTCATGGAATTAGGTCTCTTAGGGAAATCGCTAATTCTATTTTAGTCAGGGACAGACATGACTTGATCATGGCATCTAGTCGCTAGAGGAATCCTAGGCTAGATGTTTTTTCGGCAACCTAACCTAGTACTCTACAATATCGTCAATCACACTACAGGGGATGCGATGCAATAACAATCATATTAATCAAGTACAAATATAGTTCTGATTAAGCCGCCAAATCTATAATATTTTTTCCCTGTAGTCGGAATTGTTACGACATCCTCATCACTGCACTTTTGCCAGCCTCCTTGTTGCGGGGAATAAAAACGAGTGTATTTATTTTGGATGGCGATACATTTTCCCGTTGATATAGGGATAAAGCAATATCCATCTTGATATATAGCACCTGATATGCTAGGTTTGACTCCATTTTCTGAACATTCATATTGGCGACGAGATTGGACAATTAGGTGGCCTTTGTCTAAGGTGTCAATCTCTACTGCGACAGAGGGGAAAAAAGTGGTAGCTGCGCTTGCAAGCAGTAGATAAGTGATCAGGTTACAATTTTTCATTCTTAATTCTCTCAACTAAGTTGTGTTTTTGAGTTAGCGAGTTGTTGTCTCAGTTGTTGAGCTTATTGGTCGCGTTGTTCCAAATAACTGTCAATTTCCTGACTATTTCCCCTTTTGCCTCTTGCACCTTGCCTTTTGCCTGTCCTCATAAGTAGCCTATACTCAACGGATTTA
>NZ_CAIP01000354.1 GCF_000297435.1 Microcystis sp. T1-4
CCCCCACTCCCCCACTCCCCCATCCCCCCACCTCCCCACTTCATAATTCATAATTCATAATTTATAATTATCATTTCCCTCTATGAAATCAGAACCTTTTTTTGTGGATTCATCTGGCAGGGTTAGCGGCTTTGCCAATCTTTTTACAAATCGCTTGGATTGGTTTAGCTGTGGGTGATCCCTTGCCTTTTCTTTGGCTAGAATGGCTATTTCTGGGAGCGATCGCCATCGTCCCCGTCTTTTGGATGCAGTGGACAAAACCTTTTGATATATTTAGTCTTTTGTTGGTTGCCCTAAAACCTAGTCAACTCACCCCCGAACAGTTAAAAATTCTCTCTCTTTTTAAACGTCCTCGCCATCGTCTTCTGACTCTTTTGGGAGTCGTCCTCCTAATTCTCATCGCTTGGCCTATCTATAATTTTGCCCCTCTAGCGGCTGCCGTGGCCGCCTATCTCCCCCAATGGCGGCTTTTAGGTTTAGTCATCGCTGCGATCGCTCTCCTCTTAAGTCACCTATTTTTACAGGTTCCTCTGAGTGTTCTAGGGGTTTTAGCCACGAAGGAAAGTGACTGGACAGCCACCGAAGCTTTAGTTATTGAGCGTATTCCTGAGTTATTTACCATTTTTGGTCTAAAAGTCAATAAAATTATCTAAATTAGCCAAAATGCCGACAATTTCGCCTAGGAATGCAGGATAGATCGCCCGTTTAAGGGTTGAATATTCCTCGCATTACGGGGCAAAATTGCGGCCAATTGTTGCAGTTGTTGGGGAGAAATTTTGATCGCATTTTGCCAGACTAACCAGAGAACATCCTCGCTACAGGGGGGAGTGGACAAAGACCCCCGATATTCATAAAAATCCCTATTTTCTGGCAGCAAAAGCCTGGCATTGACCCAAGTATCGGGGATAATCATTTCAGGAGAAGGTTCTTGGGGCAAATAAGCCCAAATGGTTTGTAAATAGGGATTATGTGCGCCAATTTCGGCTAAGATGCCCACAACTGCTAAATTTCCCCTCCCATTTCGATGCACTAGATGAATTTCTAGAGGGAAAGACTGACCTTTAATCTGATGTTCGCTGGGGTGATGAAAATGGAACTGCAACAAATCCCAGTCTTCGCCGTGAAAACTCATATTTCCACATTTTTCGGTCTTAACTAAGATTGTACGACCGTTATGGCGAATTTTTAGGGGTACAGGACGATAATTAAAGGTGGGGTGGTATAGCTCTTTTTCAGTCACTATACTCAGATCGATCGGTGTTTGTTGCTTTCCCGTGGTGCAGAGGCGATAATTCCTTGATAATTCGCCCCAATGGTCAATATTTTGATAATTCCAAGCAAATTCTGGATTAATAGCCCCAAAAAGAGCCTGAGAGCCAATAAATTGCAGTAATTCTCGTCTATACATGGGATTAAATCCAGAAATCATCGGATAATTAGCAATTTTATCGGGGATTTATGCCCAATTCCCCCAGTTTAGCCGTTAATTTTGCGGCTTTCTGCCTGTTGTGCCGCTTCTAGAGGAGCGGGAACTAATTCCCCTTCGGGGGTACAATAGCGTAGGATAAGGATTTGGTGGTAGTGGCGTAGCCCTCTTGCTTATCTGGTATGAACTGTGTAAAATATTCATTAATAAAAATCATCGGATCACATCGGTCTTTAAACCTCTAGCTTGATGATGAGTTTTCCGATCAATATCTTTTTGTGGTTCGTGTCTGGCTTACTCAAATATCA
>NZ_CAIP01000353.1 GCF_000297435.1 Microcystis sp. T1-4
TTGTAAGGCTGCGAGGAGATAATATTTCGCCGTTTGTTGGTATTGAAAATCGCTGTAACCGGGGAGGGGTTGCAAGCGTCCTTTGGTCAAACAGTGGGATCCCGGCGCTTGTACCAGTTCAATGTTAACGCTGGAGATAACCCGACGATTTCTTTCGGCAAAAATTGGTCGCAAGCGATCGCAATTAGGGTGAGATAGCTGCTGACAAATCGCTTCTGTTGCCCATAATGCGGTGCTTTTTGCTCCATCAAAGTAATTTGTGGGATATTCTTTGACTAAACGCCTAAAGACGGCTTCTGAAGGCGTATTTAACCATATTCTCGCCCTTTTTTCTAACTCAGGGGACGATCGCGTACTCAAAGGAACACCCGCTAAAGCAAGTGCAAAACCCTTGACGCGGATAGTTTCTGGGGTAAGTTGCCACAGTTGACGCACTAATTGATCTCTGGTGTCTGCGGGCAGCATTTCGGCCGCTTGTTCGTAAAAAGTGGCCGTGGGACGGTGACGTTCAAAAAAAGGCCGGGCGATCGAGTCTAAAATATCTCTATCCCTGGAATTCGGTTTGCGGGGGATGTAAACATTCGGACCCAATTTCATCGGACCGCGAGCATATTTTTTCTGTTCTTCGATGTTACCCGCAGTCATACTCCAAGCTGTATCGTGGAGAATAAACAAAGGGGTGCGATCGAGGGTTAATTCGGTTTCTGGCGGGGTAATTTGCAAAAATTCGGCGATTTTCTGCTTTTCTAACTCATCTAGGCTCTTACCGGCTAAATTCTCCCCCACAGTGGAGGGATTAAAAATATTTATGGTGGCAGTGGAGAGACTAGAGGTATTCAGTTTTAAAATCAGTAGGGACAAGACCAAACTAATCACCAAAGAAGTCACTCCCGATCGCCATTGTTCCGGGGGAAAGATAGAATATCTGGGGAGAGAAAATTGTCTTGATTTTTGCCGTCTTTGTCGATTCATCGAACCTTTTTAACTCGCTTTCCACCCATTGTATTGACTTTCTCGAAAAAGGGAATTAATTCTTGCAATAGGCAGCTTTGTTCTCCCCACACCCCACTTCATAATTCATAATTCATAATTCATAATTCCCAC
>NZ_CAIP01000352.1 GCF_000297435.1 Microcystis sp. T1-4
GCCTTCCTGACGACCTTCCTGACGCGCTTCCTCGCGCACATCTTGAAAATACTGAGTTTGTTTTAATTCATCTAAACTAAACATAGTTTCTATCTCCCGACGATTGAGAAGCGGTAACTTATAAACGAGAATCGTCTCTATTAATTGTAAGAGTTCTTGCGGTTTTTGGTCGGGGGTTAATTCTTGCCTCACTCTTTGGATTAATTTTCGGGTGCTATCAATCGCTTTTGCTTTAGATAGGGTGATTAATTGCACTGTAGCTAAACCAATCGAAGTTTGAGGAATGTTTTCTAATTCATTCAGATAAATCCGTCTGACTCGCTCGGAGTTGAGGAGTTCCCGATAGCGTTGAACTTTATCGGTTTCTACTTGAGGGTTAGGATAGACAATCACACCCCGCCAATCATTGGTTAAGTCAGTTTTACTGAGATATAAGAATATTTCAGTGAAAAAGCGCTGATAAAAAGCCTCATCTTCTTGAAATTGTACCTCACAGAAGTAGATAGGAGTCTGGGGGTGATTATTTTGAGGCAGAAAGACTCCATCAAGACGAAAGGAAAGTTGTTTGACTTCCACTGAGTCAAAGCGGTAGTTATTGGCTTCGCTGATAGGGAGTTGAATTAATTCAAAGAAGATAGAGGGGAATGATTGAAAGAGTTGATAAAAAATCGTGTCAGTTTTCATGCTTTTATTTTACAAGGCGATCGCATTTTTTTATGTCCCTTTTTGTATAGCTCTAACCTGTTTAA
>NZ_CAIP01000351.1 GCF_000297435.1 Microcystis sp. T1-4
TCGATTTTTTTTCTAAAAACCCTTGACAAATGACGAGACTTGCTTTAAACTTTTTATATAGTGGGAATCTGTGCGCCCATATATATAGGGTTTTTGAGCAAAGATAAGAGAGAAAAAAATAGACCCCAAAATCGGGTTGAGTAGGAAGAGGATATAAGGAAGGTATGAAGACAGAAAATTTCTCTCCCCGACAAGCATTAAACAAAGCATTATTCGAGATTCGCGACAGATTGAGGAAAGGGCAGATTTAATTTTAATGTTATGTGGGGATGAATATTATCCAAATACCTCTAATCAGGGGATTATGGCAATTATCGAGGATTTATAGTTCTCCTTTGAAGGTTTTATCTAGGATACTGGGAAACAGTGCGTCTAATTCTTGAATGGCTTTTTTTCTGAGTTGTTTCATCTCGTTGATGACGATTTCTTATTCTAAATCCCCACTTTCACTCATATTCACCCTCACCTATAAACAAATCATAAAACAAAGAAACCGAAATAATAACCGTTTGTTCTAATTCTATCATCTCCTCAAAATCCCGATCACCAGTAATCAAAAAATCCGCCTCACTAACCCTTGCTAAAGCGATAAACTTAGCATCTTTCGGATCCCTTGTAAAGTCAACATTAACATTAACTTCTATTAACTTTGTGCTATTTTCAATTAAAGTTAACCATTCTGCTTTCTTGGTATCACGTAGTTTTAACTTCTTTCGCTGTAAAACTTCTCTATACTCATCTAAAATTTCCTGTGATACTATCCAATCATAATCAGCATGACTAATAATAAAATTAATCACCTTTTCTGGTTTTCCATCAGCAACCGCCGCAGAAATAAGGATATTTGTATCAAAAATAACTCTCATTCTCCTCTCCGATAAGCTTCAATTTCCGCCGCAATTTCTTCATCGGTTAACGGATTATCAGCGTGTAAAGCTTGGGTTTCTTGGCATAAACGCTTAAATTCTTCTGCTAACCTTACTTTTTCAGGATCAATCGGTTTGTCCTTATTTTGTTCCCGTTCTTTTCGATACTTCCTAATCTTTTCTTTTAATAAAGCTTTTGCGGATTCTGTCCCTTTAACATAATCGGGTAATATAATTTCATCCTCCTGTTCTTCTAATAGCTGAAACGCTTTAGAGATAACCTCTTGAGGGGTATTATATTTACCAGTTTTCAGTTGTCTTTCTAAAAACTGTTCCTGTTCAGGGGTTAACGTAATTTGTATCATAATTACCAAATAGTTTGAAGATTAGATAAAGCTTGAATATAGCAGAAACGTTAATCTGACCCTGATGCCTAACAACATTTTCTTTATCCTGATTTAAAACCCCCTTAATCTCAGCCATCAACCACCTGATTCTTGCATCCTTTTTCATAATAGCACTCAGTAACTGTTCGGGGGGCAAATGTTCAAAATCTTCCAGGAACTGGGGAAGTGGGGAGATTTTCAGAAAAACCCTTGACAAATGGCGAGACTTGCTTTAGACTTTTTAGATAATGGGAATCCGTGCGCAAATATATATAGGGTTTTTGAGCGAAGATAAGAGAGAAAAAAATAGACTCCAAAACCGGGTTGAGTAGGAATAGGGATAAAGGTATGAAGACGGAAAATTTCTCTCCCCGACAAGCATTAAACAAAGCATTCCTGAGAGTCAAACCGAGTCGTAGTCAGGTAGAGAAGTTTCAAACCCACCTGACTGGAAAGAGGGTATGGGGTGTAGGGTGTGGGGTGTAGGGAAGGAAACCTCTTTCATCTGTGGGGGTGAAAATTTTTTCATCGGGACTGACTGGAAAGTGGGAAGTATAAACGAGACAGAATCCAAAGCTGACTGCTGATGGATATAAAATCGGCTCGATTTTTTTTCTGAAAACCCTTGACAAATGACGAGACTTGCTTTAGACTTTTTAGATAATGGGAATCCGTGCGCAAATATATATATAGTTTTTGAGCAAAGATAAGAGAG
>NZ_CAIP01000350.1 GCF_000297435.1 Microcystis sp. T1-4
AGAACGGGGTCTAGAACGGGGTCTAGAACGGGGTCTAGAACGGGGTCTAGAACGGGGTTTAGAACGGGGTCTGCAAGAGGGGAAACGTCTGGTGGTGGAAAACCTGCTCCGAGTCCGTTTCGGTGAGTTAGACCCACCACTGCAAGCTATTATCAGCCGGATTTTACAACTGTCCCCAGAAGAATTTACTCCTTTACTCCTCCATTGTTCCAAGCAGGAACTCTTAAATCAATTCGGCAACTGCCAATAAACCCTAGAAGCGACATCTAAAGTGAAAACTGACAGTCTCTTTTACCAAATATTCCTGCGCTTTCCCGACAGTTTCTTTGACTTAATCGGACAACCGCAACCGGTCTCAGCAAACTATCAATTCACCTCCCAAGAGGTGAAACAACTCTCTTTCCGTCTCGATGGCTTATTTATGCCTCTGCTTGAGGATATTCAGCAACCCCTCTACCTAGTGGAAGTACAGTTCCAAGCGGACGACACCCTCTACTATCGACTTTTTGCGGAATTGTTCCTATTTCTAAAACAATATCAACCACCTCACCCCTGGCAAATTGTCGTCATTTATCCCCATCGTGGGGTGGAACGGGAACAATCCCTGCATTTTGGCGAAATCCTCAATTTATCGAGCGTTAGACGCATTTATCTCGATGAATTGCCCCAGGTGTCCCATCCCTCCTTAGGAATCGGTGTGATTAAATTAGTAGTAGAGTCGGAAACGGCAGCGGTGAGGACTGCTCAAACCCTAATCGAGCGGACCAGAGAAGAAATCACCGACCAGTCCAGTCAACGGCAGTTAATTGACCTAATCGAAAGTATCATCATTTACAAATTACCCCAGAAAAGTCGCGAGGAAATTGAAGCTATGTTTGGACTAAGTGATTTAAAACAAACGAGAGTCTATCAAGAGGCACTGGCCGAAGGAGAAGAACGGGGTCTAGAACGGGGTCTAGAACGGGGTTTAGAACGGGGTCTAGAACGGGGTCTGCAAGAGGGGGAACGTCGGGTGGTGGAAAACCTGCTCCGAGTCCGTTTTGGTGAGTTAGACCCAGAAATTCAAGCTATTATCAGCCGGATTTTACAACTGTCTCCGGAAGAATTTACTCCTTTACTCCTACAGTATTCCAAGCAGGAACTCTTAAAGCGATTTCCCCCAGAAAAGTCGCGAGGAAATTGAAGCTATTACCACCCTTATCAA
>NZ_CAIP01000349.1 GCF_000297435.1 Microcystis sp. T1-4
TAAACTGTTATTTGAATGATTGAATGAATACTATGATTGTGTTGTATTCAGCAAGTCTTCATCAATGATCAATTATAGTCCATCCCATAATCCCATCAATCACAGTTAAGACGATGGATGTGACTGTCGCATCATTTGTAAATTATTACGAATCATTTGTGTATTGAGATGCTCTTTACTTAATGTATTGCCATACAATACTTTTGTCATTTAATCAGTAGGAAGCAGATCTGAAATTATATTTAAAAAATCTCTCACTTTTGCAATAAAAGGAAGAACTTGTAATTCATCAAAATCTGCAAAGTCTGTATAATCTGCTTCGAGACGGTATTCAAACAATTCGTTATAAACTGCACCAAAGTCTTTTGAAATAATTTCGCTACGGATGTAGTTTTTGTTGAAGAGACTACGGACACCTGTATGTTTTGGAGATGAGAGATTATCATAAGCAAGTAAAGCCGTAACAGCATAAAAGCAACTATAGTACAGACGATTGATACAACTATTCCATCTTGCACCATCAGCAAGAGAACAAGCATCTTGATAAGCTTCCTCTGCACGATTTAAACGATACCTAATTAGTTGATCGTGAGGGGAATTTTTACTCATAGCATAATAGCTTCTTTGTTAACTGATTGCCAGAAAGGAGTAGTTTGTAATAAGGGATGTTCCCATTGATTTTTGCTGCGAACAATGGTACAAATAACTTCTTCTGTTTCCCATTCGATTTCATAAATTTGACGACGGATTTGAGATGTGCGAGTAGGGTTAGTGATCCCATCAACTAATACTAATATATCCCAATCAGAGTCTGGTTGAGCATCGTTTCGCGCCCGTGAACCATAAAGAAATATTTGCGCTTGTGGTTCGATCGCTTGTACTGCTTGTTTAATTTTATTGAGTAATAGTTGTTTGTCCATGATTTTTTATAACCTTTTTGTACTGCAAAACAATATTAACAATATAGTCCATCCCATAATCCCATAATAAGTCTAAACTGTTATTTGATTGAATGAATACTATGATTGTGTTGTATTCAGCAAGTCTTCATCAATGATCAATTATAGTCCATCCCATAATCCCATAATAAGTCC
>NZ_CAIP01000348.1 GCF_000297435.1 Microcystis sp. T1-4
AGGACTTTACAGAGTTCAAGGAAGATACAGCGAAGCCGAACCCCTCTACAAACAAGCCTTAGCTATCAGGAAACAACAATTAGGAGACAACCATCCCTCTACCGCCACCAGTCTCAACAATTTGGCAGAACTTTACAGAGTTCAAGGCAGATACAGCGAAGCCGAACCCCTCTACAAACAAGCCTTAGCTATCTGGAAACAACAATTAGGAGACAACCATCCCGATACCGCTCAAAGTCTCAACAATTTGGCATTACTTTACCAGTCTCAAGCAAGATACAGCGAAGCCGAACCCCTCTACAAACAGGCTTTAGCTATCAGCAAACAACAATTAGGAGACAACCATCCCGATACCGCCATTAGTCTCAACAATTTGGCAGAACTTTACAGAGTTCAAGGAAGATACAGTGAAGCTGAACCCCTCTACAAAGAGGCTTTAGATATATTCAAGCAACAGTTAGGAGACAACCATCCCTCTACCGCCACCAGTCTCAATAATTTGGCATTCCTTTACCAGTCTCAAGGAAGATATAGCGAAGCCGAACCTCTTTTAAAACAGTCTTTAGCTATCAGGAAACAACAATTAGGAGACAACCATCCCGATACCGCTCAAAGTCTCAACAATTTGGCTGCACTTTACCTATCCCAAGGAAGATACAGTGAAGCTGAACCCCTCTACAAACAAGCCTTAACTATCAGGAAACAACAATTAGGAGACAACCATCCCGATACCGCTCAAAGTCTCAACAATTTGGCAGAACTTTACGAGTCTCAAGGAAGATACAGCGAAGCCGAACCCCTCTTACAACAAGCTTTAGCCATCTGGAAACAACAATTAGGAGACAACCATCCCGATACTGCAAAAAGTTTTGGCAATTTGGCAGGACTTTACGAGTCTCAAGGAAGATACAGCGAAGCCGAACCCCTCTACAACAGGTCTTTAGCTATCATCAAACAACAATTAGGAGACAATCATCCCGATACCGCCACCAGTCTCAACAATTTGGCATTACTTTACCAGTCTCAAGCAAGATACAGCGAAGCCGAACCCCTCTACAAACAAGCCTTAGCTATCAGGAAACAACAATTAGGAGACAACCATCCCGATACTGCACAAAGTTTTGGCAATTTGGCAGTACTTTACTATTCTCAAGGAAGATACAGCGAAGCCGAACCCCTCTTCAAACAAGCTTTAGCTATCTGGAAACAACAATTAGGAGACAACCATCCCTCTACCGCCGCCAGTCTCAACAACTTGGCAGAACTTTACAGAGTTCAAGGAAGATACAGCGAAGCCGAACCCCTCTTCAAACAAGCTTTAGCT
>NZ_CAIP01000347.1 GCF_000297435.1 Microcystis sp. T1-4
TTTTTCGAGGCGATGATGACCTTTTTCCAGACGGTAATCATAACTAAATTGAATACCATCAAATTGATGTGCTTGAGCTTGCTCAAACCAGTTTTTGACCTGAGTATAAAGAGTCGGATGATTAGCTTTAAGGGCGACAACGTAGTCAGCTTTTTTGGCTTGAATATGATTAATAATCGCCGTTTGAGTTCCCATAGCATCTAGGGTGATAATTGCCCCTTGAAGGTCTAACAGTTCTAGTAAAGCGGGAATAGCAGTAATCTCATTGGATTTATCTTCCACCTTGACTTGTCCTAAAACTAATTTCTGCTCCCCCGCCCAAGCCGTCACTAAATGCAAGGCTTTAATTCCTTGATTACGGTCGTAAGAACCTCTGAGACTTTTCCCGTCTATGGGAACTATTTCCCCCGAAAGAGAACCGATTAAATGGGGCAGCCATTGAGACAAAACTTTGTCCAAAACTTCCGGGTTAATCCGTTCAAAAACCCGCCGAAAAGTGTCATCAGAAGGAATGCCATTAGGTAATTCTAAAAACTCAGATAACCAAG
>NZ_CAIP01000346.1 GCF_000297435.1 Microcystis sp. T1-4
TAAAATACCAAGCAGCACCAAGGTGATTCTCCATTTTTTTAGAGAAAGATAGATTCTCTCTCACCAACAGAGAAATTCTTGGTCGAAAGGTGTTATTAAGTCTTTACAAAGGGATTAGTTTGACCAGTTTCTTTTCCTAGCACTCGATCATGTTTACTCAGAATTACTGTCTTATATAACTTCCAAAAATCAGTGTAAGTAACAGGACATTATCGGTCAGCACCGGGTAAACTAGCCCCAAAGTTTTTGGGCTGATTGGCGACCCCTATCTGCTAAATAGCCACCAATAATTTCCCTTGTCTTTCTATCAATTGCCAGCCAAATATAAACCTTTATCGTCTTAAAAAAACCAATGACTACATTTCATCACACTCTCTGACTAATTTACCTTTTGACTTTTCTGGGTGGTGATTCGGTAGTGGTGATGGAGCCTTAATGCTTTGCTTTACTGTGCATTGTAGCCATGGATAAAATACCAAGCGGCCCCAACGTGATTCTACATTTTTTTAGAGAAAGATAGGCTCTCTCTCACCAGCAGAGAAATCCTTGGTCGAAAGGTATTATTAAGTCTTTCAATGGGATTAGTTTGACCAGTTTCTTTTCCTACCGCTCGATGACGTTTACTCGGAATTACTGGGGAGCATCTCACCTTTGTAACCCCTAAATCAGGTTTTATGTCAAACTATTTTGAAAGCCTTACTAGAAACCAGTTTTAGGGACAAGTATAATTACTCACTTGCATAAATGAGATGCTCCCGAATTACTGTCTTATATGACTCCCAAAAATGAGTGTAAGCAACAGCACATTGTCGGTCAACACCGGGTAAACCTGCCCAAAGTTTTTGGGCTGATTGGCGACTCCTATCTGCTAAATAGCCACCAATAATTTCCCTTGTCTTTCTATCAATTGCCAGCCAAATATACACCTTTATCGTCTTAGAAAAAAGAAAATACCACATCTGATCACATTTTATGAGCAATTTACCTTTTGGTTTGTCCGAAACCTTTACTTGACGCAGAACAGCCGCCAGTTTATTGTTGACATAATTTTGTAACCATGAGCAACTTACCCCTGTTACTCTCACAATTCCTCCTCAGGAAATTCGTTCGAGCAAGAGTTGAGGGATTAATTGTTTGGTATCGGGAGAGATAGTTTTATTAGTGGGATTGCTCACAAACGGTTGACTACATTCTTGCTCTTGACGTTTGGGTTTCCCATTATGAGTAGAACCGTTCTTGATAGTATGGTGAGAACCACAACTAGGACAAGTATATACAGGGGAACTAGGGCGGAGATTTTGTTCTCTGCTAGGCTGATATTTAAGTAAGCCGGACACGAGCCACAAAAAAATATTGATCAGAAAATTCATCATCAAGGCAGAGGTTTAAGAAATGATTGGAAGCAGGGATTTTTATTAATAACTGACGGTTCGCTCATTTTCCACACATAGTGTTTTTGGATTAAGCTGTCCACTGCCTGTCGTGACATAAGTTGAACCAATATCACTGCGGGTAGTTTTATCAGTTATTAAAACACCACCTATGGTGATCTGGGAACCGAGAGTAATAGGTATTTTACACAGTTCATACCAGATAAGCAACAGGGGAAAGTAAGCGCATCTTAACAACCCTTGACAAAATGAACTTCGTGTGAGTTGCTTACCCAGAGGGCGATTCAGGCATATTTGAGTAGAATTTCTCATCTCAATTGTTAAGCAAAAATCGACCAAATGTTAAGATTTCGTAACTATTCTGATTGACTGGTATCACTTGAGATGCCCACGCCTATCACAAAATTGGCCAATTGTCAATAGCGTTTGAGATGCCCTCACCCTGATTGGAGGAGATTCGGCCAATCCAAGAATAAGAGCTTTAAATAGGGCTGGCTGAAAAAGTACGGGCGAAGCATTCGGGCAATAACCTATCGGTGAAACCGTAGATTTTCTATCCGAATGCTTCGCCCCTACAGGATGCGGGCCGATGAAGACGCAAGGTTTTGAAGCACGATTCTCTCAAAATCTTGCACCTGTTTCGCTCGTAAAGCCACAAAACCCTTACCTTGCCGACATTTCACATTTATTCAGCAAACCCTAAATACGTCTTAGCTTACTTAACGTCAAAGAATCTTTCTTCTCTATCTAGCTTGCAGCTTAAGAAATTTAGCAACATTCCCCAACCAGCATCATGTATTGATTTAGCTAATTTGGTAGGCGCTAATCCTTTTTCACAAAGGCTCTCTGCTACTATGATTTCGTTTTCATCAACGAGCTTTCTTGAGATGTTATGTAGTAAATCTTGTCTGGTGTTATATCGTTTTTCAAAAGTAATGCCAGAGACGGTTAATTACCCTCACGCCCAACCCCCCGACTTCGGGGGGGCAAGGGGGGGTGGGGGGGAGTAGGATGCCTGCCCCGAATAAAGAAAAATGGTATTAGCTATTTTTTCGTGGACTCTGGCCACTATTTTCAGAGATTGCTGTAATGCGGATTTGTTGACATCCGTTTAGGTGGATTGACTGGCCAGAAATTGTCGTTGATAGTCTAAAAACTGGCCATGCCATTCCGCAAAGCGCCGCTCCCCATCTTTGACCAAAAGTTGGCGGTAGGCTTCCGAGGAAATCCAAGGCTTTGTTGGACGTTGTTGGTTTGTTGGGCGTTGTTGGGCCGAACGAGCTTGGTATTCAGCCGTTGATTGACGGCATTGGTTGTGATAATTTTGGTGCCATTCCTGATAGCGCCGTTCTCCATCCCGCACGAGGGCTTGGCGATAGGCTTCTGAAGATAGACTCATGGTGTTACTCCTTTTCAAATCCCTTGATGGCCTGGCCAGAATTATAACACAATCCCTGAACCACCCATTGCTGACCTCTGGTCAAGGTGCGATATAAGTCCTTGCCGTCAGTGGCCAGGTTTCTTGGCTATCTCCACTGCTGCATTTTGTCCCGCTTTGCATAGTGGCTCTACAGACTGACACCGACACCCCAGGCCCTGGGTCCAAAATATTTTTACTGGCACTACCACTCTCGAAGCAGATCGTTTAAATGCGCTACTATTTAATAGTAAATCCAACCTAAAACGGCGGCTCTCCTCGACTTTGTGTGATAATCAGTGTTTATCATTCCTAGTAGTCTGGCCACAAGGCTTTAAAGACTGTATTTCCCGAAAATTATCGGCTGCATCTCCTATTTATGA
Source organism: Microcystis sp. T1-4 (assembly GCF_000297435.1). GTDB lineage: Bacteria > Cyanobacteriota > Cyanobacteriia > Cyanobacteriales > Microcystaceae > Microcystis. The sequence goes on from NZ_CAIP01000346.1 coordinate 3,192, forward strand.
CTTTCCGTCACCTATAGGTGAGCAGCAGCAGTTATTCAAAGAGGGCGAAGGCAATTCGCCCCTACAATAATGCGCCAATGGTAGGGGCGCACCGCGTGCGCCCAAAATGTCCTATAGATATTTCAACCAAATTGAGATGCACCCAAATTATCCCTATTCTTCTTACTTCCACACAAAAACCAGAAGAGCCAAACGGCGGTGTTTTCGACCCGAATTTTCGATGCTCTTGTTTAATTTGATCCTAATCTATTGTCAGTAGAATATACACTTTAGTTATCAATATGGTAATTTTTTTGCCCTGGGGAGCCTGAGGGAACAAATAAATGCTATATTTCTATTAGCACCGTTGTCAAAATCTCTGGAGAGTTGGGTTACTAATATGGTTAAAATTATCGGTCGTCAATCCCTGGGAAGGAAACCAGTTTATGATATTGGTGTGGAGAAAGATCATAATTTTTTGCTGGGCAACGGGTTAATTGCCTCCAATTGTTTTAATAAATCTCACTCTACCGCTTATGCTTACGTCACCTATCAAACCGCTTATTTAAAAGCTAATTATCCTGTGGAATATATGACAGCGTTACTAACTGCTAGTAGCGATAATCAGGATAAGGTGGAAAAGTATCGAGAAAACTGTCAGAAAATGAATATCGATGTCGAACCTCCCGACATCAATCGATCGCAAAAACATTTTACCCCGATTGGGCGCAAAATTCTCTTTGGTTTGTCCGCAGTTAGAAATCTGGGCGAAAATGCGATCGAGGCTATTTTAAAAGCGCGGGAAGCAACGGGAGGAAAGTTTACTTCCCTAGGAGATTTTTGCGAGCGTGTTGATTTACGAGTGATCAATAAAAGAGCTTTAGAAACGCTAATTTATTCTGGTGCTTTTGATAAAATTCAACCGAATCGCCATCAATTAATTGAAGATTTAGAATTAGTAGTTGCTTGGGCGCAAAAACGCACCAAAGAGAAAGAAAGTGGTCAAATGAATATTTTTGATATGCTAGGAGGGAGCATAGAAAATAAACAAGAATCGGAGTTTGAACAGTCTCCCAGTGCCACCGCAGTGGAAGATTTTTCCCTACAGGAAAAGTTAAGACTGGAAAAAGAGCATTTGGGTTTTTATGTTTCCGAACATCCTTTAAAAGCTTTACAAAGAGCGGCTCAAGTCCTATCTCCCATCAATTTAGCTGACTTAGAAGAACACAAAACCAGAAAAAAAGTCAGTGCCATTGTCTTATTAAATGCTGTCAAGAAAATTATGACCAAAAAGGGGACTCCTATGGCCTTTTTAACCCTAGAAGATGCCTCGGGACAGTCGGAAGCGGTGGTTTTTTCCGATAGCTACGAACGTCTGCAAAAATTATTAGTGGAGGAAGCAACTTTAATGGTGTGGGGAAAAGTTGATCGCCGAGATGATCGGGTACAATTAATTATCGAAGATGCGGAACCGATCGAAACCATTAAAATGGTGATGGTTAACTTATCCCTGCAAGATGTCGTCAACCAAAATCGTCAAAATCTTCTTAAAAGTATTCTGCAATCGGGAGACAAACAAAAGGCAAAAGTTCCCGTTATTGCCAGCATCGGTGCGGGAACTCAGCGTCAATTTGTGCGTTTAGGACAAAACTATTGGGTAGAGGACGACAATTCGGTGCTAGAGTCTCTAAAAGTTGCGGGTTTTCTGGCTAATTCTGCACCTCTGATTAATCATTAAATGGTAACTAGCAATTATTGTTACTGTAAAACCTTCTCGGCTTCCAGTTTCGATAATAATTCTCTTTCGACCCACAAATCAAGACAAATATGGATTTTGATCACCTCTTTGACAATATTGCCACTCTTGTCCTTCATCATTCTCCTAGTGGAATGGAGACGGAAATCGATCGCCTGTTACTAGAACGCTTTCAAGAGTTAGGATTAGAAACATGGCAAGATCAAGCGGGAAATGTCATCGGCAAGATTAAAGGACGGGATTCGACCCAAAAAATCGCTATTACTGGTCATAAAGACGAAATTGGCGCTATTATCAAGGCAATTAATCCCGATGGTACTCTGCAAATTCGCCAACTTGGGGGAGCTTTTCCTTGGATTTACGGAGAGGGGGTGGTAGATATTATCGGTGATCAAGAAACCAGAGCGGGGATTCTCTCCTTTGGTTCCCGTCATATTTCCCATCAATCCCCGCAAAAAGTGCAGCAGGAAAACACACCCGTCACCTGGGAATCCGCATGGATAGAGACGAAATTGACTCCAGAAGAATTAGACGCTTGCGGGGTGCGCGTCGGTAGTCGAGTCGTGGTGGGAAAACACCGAAAACAACCCTTTCGACTAAAAGACTACATTGCCAGTTATACCCTCGATAATAAAGCTTCCGTGGCGATTCTTTTAGAACTAGCGGCCAGAGTAATTAACCCTGCGGTGGATCTATATCTGGTTGCCTCAGCCAAGGAAGAGGTAGGAGCCTTAGGGGCCTTATTTTTCACCGCAAATAACCGCTTAGATGCTTTAATTGCCCTAGAAATCTGTCCCCTCGCTCCTGAATATCCGATTCAGGATGGCAGCAGTCCTGTGTTATTGTCTCAGGATGGTTACGGTATCTATGATGAGCAATTAAATCAAGAATTGAGAATAGCGGCCGAAAAGGCGGGAATCCCCCTGCAATTAGCCGTTATTAGTGGTTTTGGTAGCGATGCCTCCATTGCCATGAAATTTGGTCATATAGCTAGGGCCGCTTGCTTAGGTTTTCCCACCCAAAACACCCACGGTTATGAAATCGCCCATCTAGGAGCCATAGCTAACTGCATTAGCATATTAGAAGCCTATTGTCAACTAATTTAGCTATTTTTAGCAAAAAACCAGAGCATCAATAGAACAATAGCGATCGCTAGTCCGCTAAAAACAGTATTTTTATGATGCTCTAACTGCATGGGTGCGGGGGGTTCTTCTTTTTTCTGTTTATTTGTTCCCTTTTTAAATTGCGCTGTACTGTCGGGAAGTTTCTCCAAATCGGGAATCTTCGTCATCCACTCATCTGGGCGTTTGAGACGGGGAGCTTCGATAATATAAAGCAGACGCTTGGCCTGTTCGCGAATTTGATAGATAGGATGGGTAATAAGTTGCTTACAGATTTCACTAGCTTTCTCCCCCTCTCCTAACCCCTGATGGGCAGAAATTAACCAAATTTGGATCTCACCCCCTTCTCGGGAGCCTAAGGAAATTAAGGCTAAAGCCGCATTTAATTGCTCGATACTAAGACGATATTGTCCACGCTCAAAAGCACTGATGCCAGCTTGATAAAGGTCTTGAAAAGAAAGATTTTCGGCCACGGAGTCAAGATCGAGATCAATAAAATTTTACATAAGTATAGCAAAAGCTAAGAAGCAAAAGGAAACTCTCGGCCATCAGCCTTGAATCAGTGATCAGCTTTTCAGTTATCAGTAAACTGATGACTGAAAAGCTCCCCACTTCCCCATTGAGAATGAGAATCTCGGCAAAAATCTGGTACACTTTCTCCTAAACCTGCTCAAAGCTGCACAATATGAAAGAGAGAAACTATCTCTTACTAAATATACTAGCGATCTCTACCATAATAATTAGTCTAGTTTTAGGGATTGTATTGGACAAAAAAGCCGCCTTGTTGGGAATTTTCGCAGTTCCTGCCATGGTCGCTTCTTTTATCCATCCCCGTCTGGGATTATTAGCCCTAATCATCTATCTTCCCCTGAGTAGTACCGTCACTTTTGCCGTGGCGAGAGTTTTTCAGGTAAAGGGCAACTTTATTGGTGAAGAGCCATCCTATGCTCTCTACAAAATCGCCAAGGATGCCTTTTATTTCCCAGCTTTAGCGGCAATTTTACTTAAAACCAAAACTTTTAAGCAATTAAGCCCCAAAATCAAGCCTTTTCTCATCACAGCTTTGATTTTAATTGTCAGCAGCTTGATAACTTTTCTTTTTGTCAATCTACCCGAAGGAGCAATTGACGTGGGAATTGTGGGATTAAAAACCCTCCTCGGTTATATTCCCCTGGTTCTCTGTGGCTACTATCTAATCAAGGAAAAACGGGATTTATTCGTGGTTAATCGGCTTTTAATCGTGATGATCTTATTCTGTTGCGTTTTAGCTCTAGTTCAATACTTCTTACTCGTCCAAGGTATCTGTCCCGATAATGAATTCCTCAATCAACTGGAAGTTGTTGCCCCGAAATCCGACACCCAATTTTATCCAGATATTACCGACAAAGCCACCTTGAAAGCTCAATGTTTTGTCGGGGGTTCGGTGTTGTATAATCCCGATCGAGGCTTAATTCGTCTCCCCGGCACATTTTCCGATCCTTGGCAATGGGGTTGGTTTTTAGTATCTAGTAGCGTCATCAGTTACGCAGCCAGTTTTAGTGATTCACAAAAAAGATGGCGCGTCGCCAGTTGGGTAGCAATGGTTTTAGTCTTCCTTGCGACTCTGGTTTCTGGACAAAGATTACCTTTATTGCTAGTACCTTTGTTTTACTTGGTTCTTTTTATTGCTACTAGCAAAAATAAACAAAAGTTACCATTAAAATTGGGAATCTTGGGGCTGCTTTCCCTGCTTGCGGTGACGTTAATTCCCTTTATTCGGGAAAGAGGGCTAAATTTTATCGGTCGCTGGCTATATTCATCTCCCATTGACTTTGTAGTCAATCAAATCCAGTGGATCTTCAGATATGTACAGCTTTTTGGTTTTGGTTTAGGCACAGCCACCACTGGCTCTCGTCATATAGTGGGAGAAGAAGGGATAAGACTAATTGAGACCTACTACGCTAAACTCCTCTACGAAATCGGTATTGTCGGTTTTATCGCTTTTATGGCACTGGTGACAATTCTCTGTATTCTCACCTTTAAGTCCTATTTAAAGGTGAAAAATGCGGCTTTAAAGCATTGGGGTCTCTGTATCTGGATTTTCCTACTTTTTATTAGCTATAACCCCTACTATTATCCTCTCTCCGTCGATCCCGTTTCTATTTACTATTGGTTATTCGCTGGAATATTGCTAAAACTGCCGGAAATCAGCGATAAATTGGAAGATGAGGCGAGATTTCCCGAAAAAAATCAAGTGGAGAATTAAGAGGATTTTTATCGATAATGAAATTATCTCTCGACTGATAGGAGTTAACCGCAATGACAGCAGAAAACGTTACCTATTCCCTCGAATCTGTCCTCAAGGAAATTAAAGATAGTATTAAAAGTGTTGATCGCAAGCTAGACACTTTCCAGAAAGATATTGACCAAAAGCTAGACAATCTCGAAAAAAGTTTTGACCAAAAGCTAGATAATCTCGCCAAAAGTTTTGACCAAAAGCTAGAAACCTTACAAAAAAATGTCGATCAAAAGCTAGACAACCTACAGAAAAATGTCACCGATGTGAAGATAGGACTAGCAACTTTAACAGAGAAAGCCGATAGTATCGATAATCGACTGATCAAGGTGGAAGGAACCCAAAGTAACCAAATTTGGACATTAATAACTCTCTTGAGCGCTTCCTTGATTGTTGTGGGATTCCGTGCTTTTTTTATGGGCAACAATCCCTAGGGGATTGCTGTAGGGTAAGGAGACTTTCTCGCTTGTCCCACCCGACAGGCTGCCCCCAGGAAAAACTTTTTCGGCAAGCCCCTGTTTTTTTATACACTTTAGTCAAACAGTTTGAGTTATAAAATAACCGGCATGACTCAACTCACACCGCGCCCTAGTGTCTTAATTGTCGATGATTTGCCCAATAATGTGCGGCTATTGTCGATTATGCTCACCGAGAAGGGATATCAGGTACGGAAAGCGATTAATGGACAGATGGCCCTGAATACAGTGCGATCGCTAATTCCCGACCTGATCCTCCTCGATATTAATATGCCCGATCTCAATGGTTATCAAGTTTGTGAACAGTTAAAAGCTGATCAAAAAACCAGAGAAATTCCCGTGATTTTTATCAGCGCTCTTGATGATGTCTTAGATAAAGTCAAAGCTTTTCAAGTGGGAGGTGTCGATTATATTTCTAAACCTTTTCAAGGGGAAGAAGTGATGGCCCGCATCGAAAATCAATTAACTATTTCTCGTCAAAAAAAACAACTACAAAACGAAATCAAAGAACGTCAAAAAACTGAGGAAACTTTAGAAATTTATCTTCATGCTGTCTCTCACGATCTCCGCAATCCCGTGATCGGGATGTCAATGATCTTAAATAATTTAATTAAAAATTCTCAGGGAGAAACTAAAGAAGTATCCCAGAAGATTTTACAACAGATGGCCGACAGTTGCGATCGACAATTAACTTTAATTGATTCTCTCGTCGAAACCCGACAGAATGATCTTTGGGGAGTTTCCCTAGAACTAAAGCCTTTATCTCTCTACGAAATCGGTCAACAGATCGGTCAGGAATGGGAGTTAAGATTAAAGGAAAATCAAGCAACTTTAATTAATAATTTTTCCCCCGATTTACCCTTAGTTAATGCCGATGCTCACCATCTCTGGCGAGTTTTTGAGAATTTATTAGCCAATGCCCTTAAACACAATCCCCAGGGGATAATTATCACTTTATCCGCTAGACTAGAGGGCAATTATCTCTGGTGTACTATTGCCGATAATGGGGTGGGAATTAGCGAAACCCAGAGAAAACAATTATTTGATCGCTATCAACGAGGCAACAATAATAATCAGATTAGTTTAGGACTAGGTTTATATCTATGTCGTCAAATTATCCATGCTCACGGGGGTGAAATTGGCATTATGAATAATGACGAAAAAGGTTCACAATTCTGGTTTACTTTGCCCTACTAGGCTATTGACTAACTAGGTAGATGTTAAAAACTTTCAGACACCCCCCTTATCAAGGGGGGATCAAGGGGGGATATATCTTCAATTTAATTATAACCAGCTACTTATCTACATTACTCGTTAAGACTGCACCGGAGGGAGTAGCGAAGCAGGAAGAGCCAGTTTAAACATTTGTTTTTTTCTGTGACCCTGGAAAGAAAGGGCTAAGATCTATCTAGATCAACTATCTTCACTTGCCATGGCCGCTAATGCCGACTATTCTGCCCATTCTAGCCTTAACTTGCAACAACCTTGGCATACCTATCCGGTGGAAACCACCCTATCTATCCTCGGTAGTTCGGCTGTTAATGGCCTCAATAGGGAGCAAATCGCCCAAAGAATTAAATATTATGGCAAAAATGAACTACAAGAACGTCCAGGGCGCAGTAATTGGCAAATTCTCCTAGATCAGTTTACCAATATTATGCTCCTCCTCTTAATTGCCGTGGCCATAATTTCCGGAGGACTGGACTTACTGGAATTGCAGCGCGGTCATCTGGCTAAAATTGGTGTTCCCTTCAAAGATACGATCGCTATCTTAACAATTGTCATCCTCAATGGTATCCTCGGCTATCTGCAAGAAAGTCGCGCCGAAAAAGCTCTGGCCGCTTTAAAAAAACTTTCCTCTCCCCAAGTTAATGTTATCCGCGAGGGTCAACGCACAGAAATAGATGCGGTTAATCTCGTCCCCGGGGACATCATGCTGATTGAAGCGGGAACCCAAATCAGCGCCGACGGCCAAATTATCGAAGCTTTTAACCTGCAAATTCGCGAATCGGCCTTGACAGGAGAGGCAAATAGTGTTAATAAATCCGCCTCCATTGACCCCTTAGACAGGGATACTCCCCTTGGCGATCGCTTGAATTTTGTCTTTACTGGAACAGAGGTACTGCAAGGCCGGGCCAAGGTCATCGTTACCAATACGGGGATGACGACGGAATTAGGCAAAATCGCTCAAATGTTAGCAACAGTCGGCAATGAACCCACTCCTCTCCAAAAAAGAATGACTCACTTGGGTAATGTCCTTGTTGCTGGTTCTCTCATTCTAGTGGCCCTGACTATTACCATCGGCCTGATCAATGCCGGTTGGTCGGCCCTAGAGGAATTAGTCGAAGTTTCCCTTAGTATGGCAGTAGCCGTCGTTCCCGAAGGATTACCCGCAGTTATCACCCTAACTCTCGCCCTAGGTACCCAACGCATGGTCAAACGTCAGGCCTTGATTCGCAAACTGCCGGCAGTAGAAACCCTTGGTTCTGTTAATGTGATCTGTTCCGACAAAACTGGGACGCTAACGGAAAATAAAATGATTGTACGGGAGATAGAGACAGTTAATCGCAGTTTTTTAGTTACTGGGGAAGGATATAGCCCAAAAGGACAATTTTTAGACACCGAGCAACGGGCGATCGATCCCAAAACCGATCTAGAATTACATCATCTTTTAATTGCCAGTGTCCTCTGCAACGATGCCAGTTTAGACCTCGATAACGGTCACGATAGCATTTTAGGCGACCCCACGGAAGGAGCCTTATTAGTTTTAGGGGCGAAAGCGGGCTTAAATTTATCCCTAACCAAGCAAGAGTTCCCTAGAATCGCTGAAATCCCCTTTTCTTCTCAAAGAAAGCGAATGTCGGTCATTTGTCAAGGAGTCAATCGCGTACTATTTACCAAAGGTTCCCCGGAATTAATTCTTGAACAGTGTCTCTCCTACCAATCGGGATTAGAAAGTCTTCCTTTTGGGGATAGGGAAAAAGAAAAAGTCTTAGTCGCTAACAATGCTATGGCTAACAGGGGTTTACGAGTCTTAGGATTAGCCTATAAAACACTAATTTATCCGCCAGAATCAACTGAAATCAGCGAAGATGAGCTAATTTGGTTAGGAATGGTCGGTATGATCGACGCACCGCGACCAGAGGTACAAATCGCCGTGGCTAGGTGTCGAGAAGCGGGAATCCGTCCAATCATGATCACCGGCGATCATCAATTAACCGCTCTAGCGGTGGCTAAAAGTCTTGGTATTGCCCAAGCGGGAGCTTTAGTCATCTCAGGGCAAGAATTAGATAAATTATCACCAATTCAGCTAGAAAACATCATTGACAAAACTAACATCTATGCCCGTGTTTCTCCCGAACATAAATTAACTATTGTCCGCGCCTTGCAAAAAAAGGGTAAATTTGTTGCTATGACCGGAGATGGGGTGAATGATGCTCCGGCCCTGAAACAAGCAGATATCGGCATTGCCATGGGAATCGCCGGAACCGATGTCACCAAAGAGGCTAGTGATATGATTCTCCTCGATGATAATTTTGCCACTATCGTCGCTGCCACGGAAGAAGGGCGAGTGGTTTATAACAATATTCGCAGTTTTATTAAATATATTCTCGGCAGTAATATCGGGGAAGTGATTACTATCGCTGCTTCGCCTCTTTTGGGTTTAGTTACTCCCCTCACTCCCCTACAAATTCTCTGGATGAATTTAGTTACTGATGGTTTACCTGCTTTAGCTTTGGCAGTGGAACCCGCTTCTCCTAATATTATGCGTCGCCCTCCTTTTAGTCCCCAAGAAAGTATTTTTGCTCGCGGTTTGGGCAGTTATATTGTGAGAATTGGGATTATTTTTTCGATTATTAATATCACTCAAATGTTAATTGCTGTGCGCTTGGATCCGCTTTTTGGTAATACTGGTTCATGGAAAACTATGGTTTTTACTACTCTCTGTTTAGCTCAGATGGGTCATGCCATTTCCGTGCGATCAAGCGATCATCTTACCATAGAAATGAATCCTTTGACTAATCCCTATCTCTGGGTAGCAGTAACCCTGACGACAATTTTTCAACTGATGTTAATCTATGTTCCTGCCCTGCGGGATTTTTTCGGCACTCAATTTTTAACTAAAGAAGAATTATTAATCTGTTTGGGATTTAGTACCTTATTATTCGTTTGGGTGGAGTTAGAAAAATTATTTACCCGTTGGTATCATCGGCGATAATCAGGGAGTTTTTTTCATTGTTCAGTAAACGGAACTAATTCGGAATCGATGCCAAGACTAAAGAAGATTAACCAGTTTGATCTGTTTTTTTGGGATAAGGAAAAGAGAGATAAGATAGTAAAGCAGCAGAAATCAATCAGAGGCTCTTAACTTGATGAAAGAATTTCAGATATTAGCTATTAACTTTTAATCTTCAAGAATAGATAGCCATTTACCTTGATCCATTAAAATTGCTACTGGATGTTGACTATCTATTTCACTGCTATCGGTCATAGCTCTGTACCATTGAGTCCAAATACCTTTAGCGGTGTTTAAAAAGCTATCCGTAGGAATAATGTAGTCCTTATAATTATTATTTTGAAAAAACTCGGAATTTTGAACATTCTGCAAGTAATTGTTAACTAAATCAATAGCTGCTTCTGAGGCAGCATTGCTTTGGGGATTTAATTCCCGTTTATCTTCATGTAATTGGAAACAACTTTCTTGTTTCTCAAGCAGAGATCTTATGGATGTGCCTCCTAGTTTTTTATAACATCTATGAAGGTTATACAAACTATCACTAATTCGACGATTGAACCCTAGAAAAATACTTCCTTTCAGTGCTAATAAAAAACAATAAAAAGCCTGTTCATATTTTCTTCCCATGAAATGCAGTTCTCCACGAAGCAAATTTATTTCCGACTCTAAAGCGTCCCTGAAGATGGGTTTATATTCCGCACTAACTCCTTTGCTGATAATAGCTTTACTCAGATAAAGATACTGTTCTATGGGAATAAGATCATTATTCTGACTACCTAATCTTACATTCACTCTTCCCGCAAATGTAATCCATTTTGCTGTTCTTCGCTTTGCTCCCATACGAGAAGCATGATAAGCAGCTTTGAGAAAATTTTCTCTTGCGTTAATTAAGGTGTCTTTATCATCAGAAAGATAAAATTGGAATCTTGCAACATTGCCATAAACTTCTGATAGTGAAGTGTAAACATCTAGTCCAGCATCTTTATCAGCGTCATTTTCTTTACCCGAATTGTTTAGATAATTCAATACTTTTTCCAAGTTGTTTAAGTTGAATACGTCTTCGTGACCTATTGAAAATTTATACAGATAGTCTTCAACATCTCTTAACTTCATGAGGTTTGCAAAATTTTTTTTTATCATTTCCCCTGAATTAAAGTATTTATCTTGGGTGTCTTTAATGTTATTTAATATTTCTGTTACTTGCTGAATATTTCCCTGTGTGTTAAATCTTCTTAAACGAATGATTTGGGCTTCAAGGTAACATAAATAAAATTTAATTCGGTAAGCTTCGGTAATTTTTCCTACTCCTAAATAGTCTTCTTTTTCTAATTTTTTTAATTGATCGATAGCATCATCAACAATTCCAGTAATATTTGAATCACCACATTCGTCATCCAAAAATTGAAAATCATTTAAAGTACGTCTAGCATTAAACGCCCTATGTCTAATCTTTGTTAATTCTACACAAAGTGATTGATAATTTCCTAATTGTAATAATCCATTATTATTATCTCTAGCATGATAGGATAGCCAATGGATAGAGGCGGATAAAATAGCCTGTAGTGTGGCTTTAAAGGTATCAATATCTACCCAAGTCGCTTGATAATATTGATATTTATTCTCATTTTCGCCCACTTTTTCTTTAAGAAGAACTGTTGTTTCAACTAACCCATTTTTGTCAGTTGATATAACTTTTGTTGATAAGAAATTGATGTCTCCTAACTCTGGACTGAAGCCTAAATTGAGTCCAATAGCTGCAACACCATTTTCTAAAAAGGTATTATTTGACATATAAGTAAAAGTTAGTTTTTCTGCTTGATTTTTATATCTAAAAATACAAGTTAGTTTAGCTAATAATACAGGTTCAGATTCATGAAAAGTATCACCTTCTAACATTTTATTTTTTTCCGTATAGCCCACTAATTTCGATTCTTCTTTACGGGCGATTTTGCCCCATATTATTTGATGTAAATCCTTAAATTCATCTCCAGAGTTAATCAAAAAAGATAAGGTTTGATATTCTACTTTTTCTAAGCGAATGCTTATATCTTCTAAATCTCTCAACAGTTTCTCTTTTATTGCTATGCTAATAAACAGAGCAAGAGCTTCTTGTTTTGTAAACGTTTTTTTATTTCTTTGCTCTAACTTTTTTTTGACTTTTTCTAACTTTTGCTTAATGGATAATTTTTCTATCAATGTCAATGGAATTCTGTTATCTGTGACGATCTCACCTATACGTTCATCTAAATAATCTTTTCTGTCATCTTCATCTGTTTGGCTGCTTGTTTTGGATTTAGTATGAAGCAGAGACTTAAAATCAAAACTTAAGTTTTGTGCATTTTCTACACTCAAAAGTTCCAACTCTGTCGCTATTTCTAAAACCATTTGAAAGATGTTCGTAGATACTTGTATATTTTTGTTATGTTCGGGGAGATACCCCGCCATTTCTAAAAATTCATCGACTGAAGCTATCTGTTCCCGGAAGTCCATAGCAGCTTTAATTTTTTTCTCTTTTTCTTCTACCGATAACTTTGCATCGGTAATACCTTTAGCCGTCGGCGGGTTATCCTCATTCTTTTTAATGTAATTAAAAAGGCTAATTATGTTTTCACGCACAATTGGTAAAACATAGTTTTCTTTATCACTAAAGTATTTACTTACGACTGCACGACTGATGCCTAAGCCTTCTGCAAGCTCTCCTTGGGTAACTAGGCACTCTTTATTAAGGAACTCAATAAGTTTTCTTAGTGATTTATTTTTAGTCATATCTAACTGCGTCGTTGCTTGGATAATACTATTGTTCTATATTTCTAGCCCTCACCTCCCCTTTCCCGTTCTAGGAGAGCAGGGTGCTTTTTCCATTCTAGAACATTATGTCCTGCTCAATTTTTTAGCACACATACTCTGTATTTTTTATGTACAGTGTATATGTACTAAAACTTAAAAATAGTACAAATAACCTAAAATTTGACGTTTGCAGCTTAATCTATGCGCCAATCACAAATAAATTTTCAAAAATGTGCTGTTTTTTATTAATAGAGAGTTTAAATGTACTGTTTTTTTTGTTAACAGAGTTTAATGTCTTGACATATTAAACCTCGCACTGCTAGACTCGATTATGACGAGAGCGCTTTTTTTTCGCCTCTCGTCGGAACCCTAAAAATGAACAAAAATTCTTCTTCCCTTTACGACAGTTGGGATGACTTTCTGGAGAACCATCGCTGTAATCCCAACAAACTCATCGACTGGATTAAACAGAATCATCCAGAGTTGGTAGAGAAGGCAAAAAACGGCGATCTATCACCTGAAACAATCGGTTTCAGGCAAAAAGTTCTCAATTCTGAGTTGGTCCGCGTCAATCCCCGGGACCTCCTATGAACAAAAATTCTTCTTCCCTTTACGACAGTTGGGATGACTTTCTGGAGGACCATCGCTGTAATCCCAACAAACTCATCGACTGGATTAAACAGAATCATCCAGACTTGGTAGAGAAAGCCAAAAACGGCAATCTATCACCTGAAACAATCGGTTTCTGGCAAAAAGTTCTCAATTCTGAGTTGGTCCGCGTCAATCCCCGGGACCTCCACGGTGACGTTATGGTGACAGATGCGATCGAAAAGGAATCAAAACTAACCGCTGGAATACAAACGATATCTAATCTTTGGAATACAGTCGGTGTTGTTCCTATAGCTCATGCTGGTGTCGGTGGGGGAGTTTCAGGGGTGATTAGTGCTGTAATTGTCTTATGGGCGTCTCAGTTAGCAGGGAACTCTACCTCGACAGCGGCCTCCAATGCTAATCCTGCCAGTCGCAAGTGGGCTAATGCAGCTTTGGTCGGTAATATCGCCTTAAACTTGGGTTTAACGGGTATTTCAGGCGTTGGCTTTGAAATCCTCATGAATTCAGACAAATTATCCGAGATATACGTCAACAAAGTCGTAGAAGAACATCTCTATGCCACTCCTCGCCGAAACATAGCTGAAGGAGAACGAGTATTAGAGCAGGCCAAAGTGGCTCAAAACATTTGCGATATAAAAACGGCTGAATATCAAGCAGAACGGGGCAAATCCGAAAAACTTTATGATCCTAAAACATCCAGTCTCCACGAACAACTACATGGACCTCATGGAGTACCGTCAAGCTATTTTGACAAGATACCTACAGCAGATCTACCCTATTGTCGCAAGCCTAAACGGTTAGAAGATGACGGAGAGAAACTGCGAGGGCAAGGTCAAAAGGAGCTAGATACGCTGCAATCTACTGTTGAGCAGTCGGGTGGTAGTCTCGAATATCTTAAAAAGGAAAAAAGGGGCCTCTATAGCCAGCATTTTACCGAAAACGGTCGAATTGCTGCCGGACAAGAAGCTGTTAGTATCGCTATGGGCAATTTTAGCAGCAAATTAATCAAGGGAGAATGGGACAAGCTTGGCCTCGCGCTCATGTTAGCAGGGTTGAGCGTGATTTTTTCCGGGTTATCCGTTCTAATGACGGTTCGGCATCGCAATAAGCCCAGCATTTCTTTAACCTTCGACCCAACCGCTAAACAGGCTTTTGACGAACTAATTCATGCTGTGGCGGAAGGATTGAACGATCAAGAGCCTCCTGCTATTGATGATGACAAGCCTTAGGAAATTGTAGGGTCAATTCATGAATTGACCCTACATTGTGGTTCAGAAATTGACCGTACTACAGGAGATAAAACAATGTACGTTAAGCCCTTGGAGTTTTTACTTCAATCACCCCTCACACCCCAACAAAAACAACTGGTAGCGGAACATTTAAACGAGGACGAAAAACTCCTTTATCTTTACCACCAGTATGTTAAAGAAACAGGGAAGTCTCTTTATCCCGGTTTCACAACAAATGTCTCTCTGAAAAAACCACCAAGCACTAATGTTTTGTCAGATCAAGAGAGGGACAAAGAGGCAGTTGATCCCCTTGTATTGTTACAGCTTTTTCAACAAAAAATTGCTGAGACTGGTAAATTTACCTACCCTCCCTTTGTTCAGTTTATGCAGGGTGAGAATAACATCAGCTTTCGGATTTTAAGCGTAACTAAAGCCAGGGAAGACATTTGCAAAGGAGCGGATCGATTAGCGGATCGATTAGATGAATTAATGAGGAAAAACCCTAATGATCTAGAAGAAGTTGAGATTGCTTTTCGCCAAATAACAAAAGGAATCGCCCACATAGTGAGGCAGGGACAAGATGTTTATGATCAATCAAATCGTCTGGTTAAAACCATTCGTTTTGGTAGCAAACAAAGGAACACAGTACGGCAGATGGAGTCGCTCAACGACTTACTAATTAGCAGCTACTATCAGGTGATGTTAGAACCACGTAACCCTAAAATTGTAAAGTTAACTCGAGGCTATTTAATCGAATTAAAAGTGACGGCTATTCGCTGGGAAGTTTTGATTAACGAAATCTTAGATAGCCACAATACGAGGTTCTCCATGGGTATCAAACGTTCTTCTCGTTAGGATCAATGTTTTTTAGGATATGTTAATCAAAAGCCGCTCCCCTTAACCCGTGTCTATTAGCAACCATACAGCTTTAATTTTATTCACTTAGTTGAGGTAAAAATAATGTCTAGCTTGTTTCCGCAAAGTTCAATTAATAGTCCAGTTCGTTACTTAAAAGGCATCAAACAAATTGTTGATGATATCAACAATAATTGTATCCATAAATTGGGAGAATTTCACAGAAGATTTTGGCGGACATTAATCGTACCTTCTTCTACTTTGAATGTCGCTCGAATTTTATGGATATTTCAAAATAATTCACAGCTTCACCATTTCAGAAGTGCTTTCACAATCAACTGGTTTTATGTGATTCTCTACACCATTTTATATGTTTTATTTTGGTGGTTTTTTACCCCAGTTGTTCAAGATTTCTGTGTCTTATTACGAGATCTTTTGGAATTGTCTAAAAACGACAACCCTTCTAATTTTCAATTAGGTTGGAGGATTTTTGTGACTTTCCTGCAAAACCAGCTAGATTCTCACAGAGTAGTTCTGATTTTTATAGTTGTTTTTCAAGGGTTTCTATTTTGCTGGTCTAAGACTGTTGTAACAGTGGTAGATAAAGAAGCAATCGACGCTGTTATTGATGCTTACGATGAGGTCAATCGAGAAGTAGTTAATGAGATACAACTCAGCCGCGATATTAAACGGCAACGTAGGGAGGATATTGTTAAGCAAATTTCGATGCTTAAGCAGCACTTAGCAATGGAACCAGATCGACAAAAACGGGAGGAAATTCGCCGAGAAATTCAGCAATTAGAACTAAAATTAGATCAGATCACTGGTCACATTGATTCACCTGATGATTATTTGCTGAATAAATCTCTTGACTTTAACTCATTAGATGATGATGTTGATTGGTTCAACCAAGCTCTCAGCAACCCAGATTATGAAGATGGGGAAGATGAATTTCCCTTACCTAAGATTTAGTTAAGCTAAATAAATATCCCTTCTTTCAATAAGAGGGGATAACTCAAAAAAATTGTGAATTTCTGGAGAAACCCAATATGTCTTATCCTTTTCCTAATCCCAACTCACCCCCACCTTCTACCCATAAAAAGCATAAGCAAGGCAAACCTAAAAAAATCTCTGTTGACCTTCAATCTGTACTCGCTAACCCCGATGATTTCCCGATTAAAGCCAGTGAAAATAAAATTTATCTAGGACAAGCTGCCGCTTATCCTAATAGTAAAGAAAGAACTCCCTTCTGGCTTCCTACTGCACTGTTTGATAGCCATTTGTTTATAGGGGGGGCAATTGGTTCTGGTAAAACAACGGTTTTATTTAGGCTAATTTCAGGCGCCTTAAGATGGTATGGAACGGTAATTATCTCAGAAGCCAAAGGAGGAGTTAGAGGAACAAAAGAAGGGGCCGCTTTTACTGATTTAGCGGCTTATCTTCAAGAAAAAGATCCTAAGATTTCCGTTTGTCGTTGGCCTCGTGGCGAATACTATTTTAATCCTCTTGAAAACCTCTTAAATTCTTCAGAGAGACGAGAATTTTTTGAAATGCTATGTCAAGTGATCATCTCACAGTATGAAGGCATGAGCGGTGACTTACTGGCAGTTATTTATAATGCTGCTGCGATTGCTGAATATTTGTTAGTTTTATTGCAAAACTTTTATCCTCCTGACGCTCTCACTCTCAGAAGTTTAGTCAATTTATTATCTACCCCTAAACAAGTTGAAGAAGCCTTAAAAAATGGTAAAAATAAAATCAATTTTCGTCTTAATAGTCAAAACCTAACCCCCGAAAAAAAGGAGGAATTACAGGAGAGAACTAACCTCCTAGAAAAAATAGAACAACAACTGCGCCTTGCTAATTTTTTCTACATGGATCATAAGGAATTAGTCATGACTCGGCGAGGGGTTCAAATTTTTCAGTCTCTGTTAGATCAAGAAGACTTACTTACCTATACAGAACCTCATCCCAACCTCAAAAAACTCAGCTTTGATGATATTCTTTATCACAAAACATTGGTCATTTTAAGCCAACCTCTATCCCAATCTTCTTCTAAAATTATTGGGCCTATTTTCCTTGACAATTTTCTCAATTATGTGTTAGAATTAGGATCAAATCCCAAAACAAAAAATGGCAATGATCGTCTTAAAACCCTAGTTATTCTTGATGAAACCCACCGCCTTCCTGTTGGTAAAATTGGTGACTCAGATGACTATTTACGCGAATATGGTATTGGTTTAGTAGAAGTTGCTCCCACTATTCCTAAAGATAACAAAAGATGGGAGCAAAACAAGCACGTTTACCAAACCTTGCTAAGTCTTTCACCGGGGATTCCAACCCTAACCGAACTTATGCGTGATCGCCTTCCCCATATCCCCCCTTCTCCTATGGTTGTCCGAAATTATCAAGATCGTCAAGGAAACATCTTTTCACAACCCGAACGGCGAGAAAATTACGACCTAGTTTTAGGACAAGATAACCCCGGTATTACCTCTCGTTCAATGCAGTTATCAGGACGTTTTACAGGGTTACTTCAGTCATCTTTTATTGATGAAAATCGGAGACTTTTTTGGATTGATTTTGAAGATGAATTATTGGCAAACATTAAAACTTTGCTAAAAAAGGCTCTGGCTCCTGATGCAACTCCTCAAGATAAAAACTTAGTGGATTATGCACTTGGCTTGGACAAATACAGACCCCTTTAATCATTTCTTGATTTCATTAATTCTCTAGGAGAGTATCAACTATGTCAAACAAAAATAAATTCGGTTTCGCTTTCGATCTAGTCGAAGATTTTGTCGTTGATAAGGCTCAAGACAGTCCTGATAATTATGCTGCCAAAGGCGATATTAATCAGATGGAAGCTGATAATATCACTGATGAGGGTGATATTGTTAACATTGATGCCGATAATGTTACCAAAGATGGAGACAATATTAATATCGATGACATCAAGATTGAAGCTGATAATATCGCTCAAGAAGGTGATATTATTGAAGGCGACCAGAACAATTACTATATTAGTATTTCCTCTTGTCAACCAGAAAGTGATTCGCCGAGTGAGGTTGAGCCTGAACAAGATTCTATTGTCAATGATGCTCCCCTACCGGACGCTAAAGATTTAGAGATTGAATCTCCCCCCGAACCTGAATTTGATTTTGAAATTGGGGGTTAGTCGCATTAGCTGACTTTAGTTCGGACTAAGAAGATTTGGTCATGACTTCCACGAAAGAATAGAGCTAACCAGCTACGGTAAAATTAGGGTTTCGGCTTATCCTCAACTCAGGTTAACTAGGAATAGGCCGATTTATCTTGCTAAGGCTATATTTTGAGCAACTTTTGTCAATTTATCCACAAACAGAAACATCAATCGTAGGGTGCGTTACGCTTTGGCTAACGCACCCATTTAATAATTAAGTTGCTGCGTGGGTTGCGGATTATTAATTTGTTTTTTTGTCAGAGATTATCGATGCAAACACCCACCCTACAAGATTGGAGATCGCACTTCCATCAATTGCCGATCTCTTTCTTCTCTCAACCGCTTGGATAACCGAGAAATAACCCGTTTAAAGTCATATCCCCCCGTAAGCAAAACTAGCTCGACTTTTGTGCTTTTCTAAGCATACTGCCTAGTCAGGTTAAATAAAACTAAAGCTATTGAGAGAGAAATAAAAATCTACACTTCAACCAAATGAACCCAACTTAGAGAAGATTTAACGCTGTTAAATAAGCGTTTATCGCTAGTGTATAAATTTGCTTGAAATCGTTGAGCTAATACTAGATAATGGGCATCATAAGTAGCAGGAAGATTCAAGGTTTGCGAAATTTCTATTGCTTGGTAATGGAGGTAATGATCTCCATGAAACTGAATAGGTAAATCTAAGACTTCTGTAAGGAGGGTTTGCGCTTCCGTCTCCAAAATTTGACCAGCTTTTTTCAGACGATAAAATACGTTAGTGACTTCGTAACATAATAAAGTTGGTGCAATCACTAAATTTTCCTCGGTCATCCATTTTTGCCAGAGTTGACTGTACATTGTTACAGAAGGTTCAACCGTTGTTAAACGAACTATAAAACTAGAATCAACACAGATAAATGTATTAGTCATTATTTTCTCTATTCACTCACAATTTCTTCCATCAATTGCCGATCTCTTTCTTCTCTCATTTGATGAATAATTTCAGTAACATCGGTTTTAAATGGTTTTCCCTGACGACGTTCATAAATGGCTTTTCGAGTTGCGTCAATTCGTTCTAATGCAATTTCCCAAGAGGGGTGATCTTTGAGTTTTTTTCCTAACAATTCTTGTTCTTCTAGGGACAAGGATTTAATTGCATTAACTAGAGATTCCACGAGTTGAATATTCATTTTTTTACATCTTTGACTAAAATTATCGGTGTTTATGAAGAGTTATTATAGCCTAGCCTTTGAATTATAACAAAGAGACGCAAACTCCGTCGCTTACGTCCCCAATTTATCATCAATCAAAGTTTACCGCTTGGATAACCGAGAAATAACCCGTTTAAAGTCATATCCCCCCGTAAAAAAAATTAGCCCGACTTTTTTAACAATTGTCGGCAAAATTTTGCTTGCTTTTTTCACGGCTTTTTGCCATAATATTTTTATAAGACTTTATATATAATCGAGTGTTAGAGTTCACCGAAAAACGCACAGATTCCCATTATAAGAAAAGTATAACCGAAGCCGCCGCCCAAGTCAAGGGATTACTCCTCTTTTTTTTGAGAAGTTTTCAAAGAAAAAAAATCAAAGAGGCAGCCGGAGATATTCGGTTTTTCTTCACTATTTGGGCGAAAAAACCCTTTTAGGATGCCTATAATAGGAGATAGAAAGGGTTAAAAACTAAAAAAAAATGGCGGAGAGAGTCCAGAAAATCCTTGCCCAGTGGGGAATTGCCTCCCGAAGAAGGGCGGAGGAGATGATCGTAGCCGGCCGGGTGAGACGGAATGGCAAAATCGTGCAGTTAGGAGAAAAAGCCGACCCCGAAAAAGATCACCTAGAGATAGACGGAAAAAAAATTGAACCGGCCAATCGTCCCAAAAGATTGTATATACTGATCAACAAACCCATTGGTGTGGTTTCTACCTGTAAGGATCCACAAAACCGGCCGACGGTAATCGACCTTTTGCCCGACTCCCTCGCCAGCGAGACAGGGTTACATCCCGTAGGCAGGTTGGACATCAACACCACTGGGGCTTTACTCCTCACCAACGACGGTCAACTCACCCTCACCCTCACCCATCCCCGTTATCATTTGCCCAAAACCTATCGGGTTTGGCTAGATGGTGCGATTGATAGACTTGCTCTCCAGCGTTGGCGAGAAGGTATCCTCTTAGAGGGAAAAAAAACCTTACCCGCACAGGTTGAGATACTCAAGCAAACCGACCAAAAAACCCTACTAGAAGTTATTTTAGTGGAGGGAAGAAATCGGCAGATTCGCTCTGTAGCCGAAGAGTTAGGCTATCGCGTCCTGAAACTTCATCGCAGTGCCATCGGTCGTATTCAACTAAACTCTGGTAATAATTCCCCCTTACCCTTGGGTGATTACCGTTTTTTAACCCTTGATGAACTGAAATATTTAAAGAACCAGATTAACTAAGCTGAAAGTCAGCCCTAATAGCGATATGTTTCGCCTTCTCCAATCACAACTCGACCCCCAGCGTAAACAGCGAACCAAATTACTGGAAATCGGCGTTTATTTGCAAAAAAATCGCCTAGAACAGTCCCTTTCTCTCGAGGAAATTGCCCAGAAAACCCTAATCCCGCGCCATCGCCTAGAAGCGTTGGAAGCGGGGGATTTGGAGGCATTGCCCGAACCGATTTATATTCGTTGGTTAATCAAACAATTTGCCGATAGTCTGTCCCTGGATGGTGAGACGATTAGCCGGCGTTTTCCCACCAAGGTCAATAACTTTTTTAGGGGAACAAAACCGTCTTTATCGCTGCCAAGTCTTCAAATTCGCCCGATTCATCTCTATTTTCTCTATTTAATCTTAGTTATTGGTTCCGTACAAACCCTATCCCACGTCCTGCAAAAATCGGTACTGCAATCGAATCGCTTACCGCCGCCTTCCTTGCCACAACAGCAAATTGTCCAACGGAAAAGCAACCCCCTTCAACCGGTAGCCAACAAAACCAGCAATAATCAGCAGCTGGTGGTGGGGGTAAAACTGGAGGATGACTGCTGGCTGCGGGTGGTGGTGGATGGGAAGACAGAATTTGAGGGTGTGCTGCCCCAGGGAACCCATCGCACTTGGCAAGCAAACCGAGAATTAACCGTGAGAGCGGGTAATGCCGGCGGGGTTTACGTTGCCGTTAATAATGCCAATGCTAAACAACTGGGGCAACTGGGCAAAGTCGGGGAAGTCACCTACCGGGCAAATTGAGCTAATTTATGCAAAAGGTCTTTTCACCCCTCGATCGCCTTCAGGGAGGGTTAATCGGGGCATATATTGGGGAATCCTTGCATAATCAACCCCTAATACCAGCCTTTAACTATGAGGCTACACCGAGGACGACCCTGCTTTTGCAAGCTCTGCAATCTCAGGAGGATTTTTCACTTGCGATCGCAGCTAAGGATCGGTCGGAATCGGCGTTATTATTTGTGCTGTTGCCGGAGATTTTAACCTGGCCTGACCATGGGGAACGTTGGCAAGCTAGATTAAATTTTTGGCTGAAAAAGGGCTTAATTTCCCAGTTAACCCGACAAGAAGCGATAATTTGGGGAGAGGCAGTGGGTCTGTTATTACAGGGAAAAAGGCCTTTAAATCAGTTAATCGGGCAATTACTAACTATTAACCCCAAGAATAAGCTATTAGAGCAGATTCAGTCAGCTTTAAGGCAAAATCGTCCCCTAGAGTCCACTTTATCGACTTGGGTGCAAGATAGCTCACCTTTAGGAATTGCGATCGCAGTTTCTCTCTATACCTTTCTGCAAACGAGCGAGGATTTCGCCGTGAGCGTGCGTCGTGCTAATTTTAGTCCCTATCAACGGCAATTAACCACCACTTTAGCGGGAATTTGGGCGGGATTGTACAACGGTATCGAGGGGATTCCCCTAGCTTGGCGGCAAAATTTGCCGAAAGAGCCAGTTAAACAGCAATTAATGGATAAAGCTGGGGAAATCTATCGAATTTCCCTGGGGATATCTCCTCATCTTGTCCTATCTCCTCACACTGCCGTCGCTTATGGGGGAACAATCCAACCCCGTCCTAGCTTAAAATTGGTCTCTCAAGATAAGTAGGGTTTGCTGAATAAATCTAAAAACCTTGTTGGACAATATCTTTAGGCTTTTTTGACCTCAAAAATTGCCAGTTCTTCGAGTAATCGGGGGGAAATTGGCTCTCTTATTCTTTGTCTGATCAGTTTAACTTATAAGCGATCAATCTTTGTGTCCTTTGTGTCTTTGTGGTTCGTTCCACACCCCACCAACAAGCTTTTTCAGCCAACCCTACTTAGTTTGAAAGATATTTTGTACCATTTTTTTATCTAAACTTGCGGCAATTTTATCTAATTCTGCTATTTCTCCACTGTCTAAACTCCATCCTAAAGCGCCTAAATTATCCTCAGCTTGCCGAACATTTTTAGCTCCGGGGATAGGAATTGTTCCCTTACAAATACACCAATTTAAGGCAACTTGGCTAATAGTTTTATCTTTAGCTTGGGCGATAACTTCTAGACAACTTATCAGAGGCGAAATAGCGGGAATTAATTGACCAAAAAGGAAGCGACGTAATCCAGGGGGTAAGTTTTTATTATCTCGATATTTCCCCGTTAATAACCCCAAAGCTAAGGGACTATAGGCAATAATTTTAATACCAAATTGATCACATAGTTCCTTTAATCCTAAGTCAGTGAGAGGATAAGTAGAAAGGAGAGAATACTGTACCTGTAAACTGGTGATAGGAATGCCGCGACTGGCAAACTTTTGATAGGCAGACTTCAATCTTTTCGGTCCAAAATTGGATAAACCGACCCCTTTAACTAACCCCTTTTCCAAACAATCCCCCAATCCGTCTAATAATCCTCCCTCCTGCCATGGCGCATAATTGCCCGTTGACCAGTGCATTTGCACTAAATCCACTGGGCGGCCTAATCTGGTTGCCGAAGCTTGACAAGCTTTCACCATGGCATGACGGGTTAAACGCCAAGGATAGGGAGCGATTTTGGTAGCAATACGGATATGATCAGCGTTATAACCGCTATATTCCCCTGTAAAGCGTCCTAATAGCTTCTCACTCTGTCCGTTGAGTTTGCCTGTGCCGTAGGAGTCTCCCGTATCAAATAGGGTGACACCCCGCTCGACGCAGAGATTAAAAACCCCTTGTAACTGGCTATCCATACTCTCATCGTAACCCCAGAGAAGACGATTTCCCCAGGCCCAAGTACCGCAGCCCATGGGGGGAAGAGATAGAGTTTTATCTGTGACTGTCAAGGGATTCATGGGTAAGTTTCTCTGGGTTTTTTCTCAAGCTTTCAGAGAGATATTTTACTACTAAATCTGGTTATTAAAGACTGATTATTTATTCCCCTTTTTGCACGAGTGCATGAGTAGAAAACGGTTTTCTCGGAGAAACCCGTTTTCTGTACTAAATCGACTTGGGTTTTTGTTTAACAAACAATCCCCGCAACCAATAGTAAAAACTATCGATATAAGTAAAGATTACCGGCACAACCACCAAAGTTAATAGGGTGGAAGTGGTAAAACCACCAATAACGGCAATCGCCATCGGTGCGCGAATTTCCCCATCTGCACCTAAAGCTAAAGCAATCGGTAACATCCCGGCAACTGTGGAAACGGAGGTCATAATAATTGGTCGTAAACGAGAGACTCCCGAATCAATCATCGCCTTAAACTGCGGTTTCCCAGCCTCAATGCCACTCAGGGCAAAATCTACCAACAGAATCGCATTTTTAGTGACTAACCCCATCAGTAAAACTATGCCAATTAAAGCGTATAAACCTAACTCTTTTTGGGTAATTAAAAGAGCGATTAAAGTACCACCAATCGATAAAGGAAGGGAAGTTAGAATCGCTAGGGGATAGAGAAAATTGTTATACAACAAGACCAGAATCCCATAGATAGAAATAATTGCTAAACTTAACGCCCCCAAAAAACGAGCGAAGATATCGCGCATAATACGAGCATCACCAAAGGGTTCTTCTGTCACCTCTGGGGGTAAGTTTTTCATGATTGGTAAAGTGCGAATTTGTGTCACCGCACTTCCCAAAGAAACTCCCTCTAAATTAGCTCCAATATTAACCTGACGTTGACGGTTAAAGCGTTGAATTTCCGCAGGTCCACTACCTAAGCTAATTGTCGCCACCGAGTTAAGCGGTACTAACGTCCCATTACTGCTAGGAACGCGCAAATTTTGCAGAGTTTCTATCTCACTGCGTCCATCGTTGGCAATTTTTACCCGGATGGGAATTTGTCGGTCAGCAAGGTTAAATTTAGCTAAATTAAACTCATTATCGCCGATTAAAGCTAAAGACGCAGTACGGGCGATCACTCTGACCGAGACTCCCTGATCAGCAGCCCGGACGGGATCCGGTTGAATAATAATCTCCGGTTTAACTAAACTTACCCCGGAACTTACCTCGACAAAACCGGGTAAAGCCCGCATTTCTCGCTCTAATTTTTGGGCAGTTTGGGTTAAAATATCGCCATTTTCACTTTTTAAAATAATAGCGACATCCTTAGTGCTTCCTGCTCCCCCCTGCGCCCGAAAAGTCACTCTTGCTCCCGGTATCTTCTGAAAATCCCGGCGGGTTTGTTCCTCAAATTGCCGTTGAGTTAGCGATCGCTGTTCCTTAGGAACTAAATTAACATATATTAACCCGGTATTTACCCGTCCTGAATCTCCCGGAATAGCCAAAACATTAGCGACGGCGGGATTTTTTTGCAGTAAACTATTCACCTGATTGGCCACGGCAACAGTATCATTCAAAGTCGCACCGGGAGGCAATTCTATGCTGATCGTACTTAATCCAGTATCCCCAGAACTAAATAACCCTTTTGGAATCAAGGGAACTAACTGTAAACTACCGATAAAAAAGGCCAAAGCCGCCAATAAAGTCAGGATTCGATGACGTAAAGCCCAGGTTAACAAACTTTTGTAGGGACGAAAACGGGGGCGCGAGGAGGGATTATTATCACCAGTTTTGAGCTTTTTCGGCTGTAGAATATAGGCACTTAACATCGGGGTGACGGTGACAGCGATCAAACTGGAAAACAAGGTAGAAACCGCCACCGTAACGCCGAAAGGTTGAAAGAATTGCCCTGGCACACCGCCCATAAAAGCAACCGGCAGGAATACCGCCATAATTGCCGCCGCACTGGCTAAAACAGCTAATCCAATCTCTTTTGAGGCATCAAAGGCCGCTTGCAGGGGTTTTTTACCCATAGCTAAATGTTGATCGATGTCCTCCACCATACACACCGCATCATCGACCAGATTACCCAAAGCTAAAGCTAACGCCAGCAGGGTCATACCGTTAAGGGTATAATTTAGGGACTGCATCACCCAAAAAGTCGGGAAAATGGACAAAGGCAGGGCCAAACCCGTGATAATCGTGGCGCGCCAATTGCCTAAAAATAGACCCACCGTGATCACCGTCATCATACAACCAATCAGGAGATCGCTAAGAAGGCTTTCGTAACTAGCACGAATTGAGTCAGCACGGGTAAAAATTAATTGAAATTTAATATCTTCGGGCAGTTTTTTCTTTAAATTCTCGATTTCTTGGCGTACTGCTGTTTCTACCGTCACCAAGGTGCTGCCAGTCCCCCGTAGAATCGAAAAACCCACCACTGGCTGCCCATCTAAAAGGGCCATTTGTCGGGGATCACTGGAACTATCGCTAACTGTCCCTAAATTGCTTAAGGGGACGCTATCACCGTTAGGTAAAGAGATTTGATAATTTCTCAAATCTTCGATCGTTTCAGCGCTGCCGAGGGTGCGGACAGTTTGTTCACTGCCGGCGATTTCCGAGCGCCCTCCGGGTAAATTAATATTAAAACTGCGGATTTGCTCATTAACCGCCGTGGCCGTGATACCGTAGGCGATCAGACGGCCGGGATCTAAATCTACACGCACTTCTCGATCGACTCCCCCAACGCGATCGACTCGTGCTACCCCCGGCACTCCCGTTAAAGCGCGGCCAATTTGACGATCAACTAGATCACTTAATTCGGCGATCGATCTTTTCGGGGAGGAGATGGTATAGTTCATCACCGCACCCCCAGCAAATTCTAAACGTTGGACAATTGGATCATTAGTATCTTGGGGTAAATCCTGCCGAATTTGCGCTATGGCATTGCGTACATCATTGGTAGCGCGATCGCTGTTAGTGCCAAGGATAAAGTTAACGGTGGTGGTGCTGCTGCCTTCGTTGATGGTAGAAGTAATTTGATCGATATTACCCAAAGCAGCCACCGCATCCTCGACTTTTTTGGTGACTTGGGTTTCCAATTCCTCTGGACCTGCACCGGGTTGATTAACGGTGATAATCACGGCCGGAATGTCAATATTAGGAGAGCGATCAATCCCTAATCCTAGAAAGGCAATGTATCCCATTAAGGCCATAACCAGGGAGATCAGGATCGTCGGAATGGGATTTTTGATAGACCAATTAGAAATATTAAAAGCCATAATTTCAGTTATCAGTTATCAGTTATCAGTGGGTAAGTTATCAGTTATCAGTTTTTGGTTTTTGGTTTTTGGTATTTTCTTGGCAGGTTTTTAGAATAGCCCAAAGCATTTTACCAATTTCCTCCGCATCATCATTGATACTTTGAAAGGCTCTTTCCTCTATGTAATTCGTGTCTTTCAATAGAGACAGCCAATACTTTGTTTCTAGACATTCCTTATAAGCTATTGACATTTTAGCTCGAAAATCAGCTTGAGAAATAGCTCCATTAGCCTCGGCAATGTTAGCCCCGATTGAAGTGCCACTCCTTAATAGCTGTTTTGACAAAACATATTCTTGTTTAGTCTCACACAAATATTTATAGCCTTTAACAATCCTAATGGCAAATTTATAAGCTTTATCATAAACTTTACTCTCCATCCGTTTGCCCCGCTACCGATCACTGATTACTGATTACTGATTACTGTTTACTGTTTACTGATCACTGATTACTGATTACTGATCGCTGATTGCTGTAATTTTGTCGCCATCACCGAGATAGGCTGCCCCTTTGACCACAATGCGATCGCCCGCTTGTAAACCGGTGAGAATTTCCACGCGGTTATTGGGCATAATTTGACCTAATTGCACAGTTTTGGCGGTAACAGTGTTATCAGGTTCCACTAAATAAACTAGAGCTTGATTATCTTTTTGGGGTAAAACTGCGGTCATGGGGACAGTTAAACTATTGCTAGTATTCGTTACGATCGCACCTCGTAAAAACATCCCCGGTTTTAACCCTGTATTGTCAGTTAAATCGACTTTAACCGTTGCTTGACGGGATGCCTCATCGACGATGGGATTAATTTCGCGCACCTGTCCCGATAATTTTAAACTGCTATTAGCATCGGAAGTGATAGTAACGGGCGCTCCGACGCGGATTAAGGGCAATTGATTCTCAGGAACCCGCAATCTTAGCTCTAAACGCCCATTTTCGATGATTTTAAAGAGAGCATTTTGACCGTTGGTGGTATCCCCGATGCGGCCATTTCTTTCGGCAATTTTGCCACTGACCGGGGAAATCAGGCGCGTCTCGTTTAATTGGGCTTTAACAATGGCTAAACGGCTTTGAGCTTCCGCTAATTGGGCTGTAGCTTGGGCGATCACCTCGGGACGATTGCCCGCTTGCAATTGTGCCAGTTGCTGCTCTGCTTCTCCTAAACGAGATTGGGTCTGTTGTACGATCGCCGCTTTGTTTCTTTCTTCGTTGAGGACTTCATCGAGACGATCCCGGGCGATCGCTCCTTCCGCTTCTAAACTTTGGTTTCTCTGGACGCGTTTTTTGGCCAAATCCCAATCCGATTGAGCTTGACTAATTTCGGCTTTTATGCGTTGAATAGTTTGTTTAGCTCTAGCGATCTCCTCTTTACGGCTACCCGCTTGCAATTCTGCCAAACGCGATCGGGATTGGGCGACATTAGCCTGTGCTTGGGTTAATTGCGCTTGTAGGACGGTATCATCGAGACGAGCCAAAATTTGACCTTGGCTAACGATATCACCCTCATCGACAAAGATTTCTTTGATTTGTAGTCCCGTCGCTTGGGAAAGAATCGGGATTAATTCATCGGCTGCCACGCTTCCAGTCGCTTTCAGGGTGCGGGCCACGGGAGTAAATTCTACCCTAGTGGTGGTTACTGTTTGTGCCGGTGCCTCATTTTTTGCCGCTACGGGCTGAGTATTGGGGTTTTGGGCTGTTTGGGGTCGATTAGCGAAACGAGTCGCCCCTAGGGTCAATAAAACCCCCAATCCCACACCGATAAATAAACCCTTTCTTCCCGATAGCCAAGAGTTGGTTTTTGTCGGTTTTGGCGAGTATTCGGTTTTCTCTGGCTCAATTTCGGGATTAAATGCGATAACTTCGGGAACTAGCGAATTATCGGCTGAATGCTGGTTATTTTCTAGGGTATCTGGCCGCACGGTCTGCCCTCTCGGTAGATTCTGGATAAAATGTTAAGTTTTGTATCCATTTATAATCTAACGGAAAAAGGTCACGGGTGGGGAAAGTGAGAAAGTGGACTTGCTGTAAAAATCCCAAATTGTCGTGGTTGGTGAGGAGACAGGAGATAGGAGACTCCGAGACAGGAGACAGGAGACAGTAGGCAGGAGAATTAAGAATGAGTAATAATCAATTAAATGGTTTATTTAGAGATTTTATGCCAGTTAATCTGGCTCTCCCCTACTTGTGGTCATAAGAAAAAGTTATGAAAAAGTCAGAGATCCAAATTTTCTTGGCCCATGCCAGTGAGGACAAACCAGCAGTTTTGGCACTGTATGACCGCCTTAAGCAAGCGGGATATAAACCTTGGTTGGATAAAAAAGACCTGATTCCGGGGCAAATTTGGCGAGATGAAATTCCGAAAGCGATTAAAGCTAGTCAGATTTTTCTGGCCTGTCTGTCAGCGAAATCGGCTAATAAACAGGGATACATCCAACGGGAGTTGAGGATTGCACTTGATACCTTGGCACAGATGCTACCGGGGACAATTTTTGTTATTCCCATGAGGTTAGAAGAATGCGAAATTCCTGATCTGCGAATGTCAGAACTTGGCTTGAAGCTGCGCGATATTCACCGGCTTGATTATTGGGAAGAAGACGGATTTGAGCAACTAGAAAGAGCAATTGGCTATCAGTTCAAGCTTGAACCGGAAGAGCCAAAACAACTGTTATCAGTATTTAACTTTGAGGTGGTGGGAGTAAATGCGAAGGGTGAGCAAATTAGAAAAGAGTCGAAACAGTCCCAATATTTCAGGGAAGATCTGGGCAAAGGCATCACCTTAGAAATGGTCGCCATTCCGGGGGGAACTTTCCTGATGGGAACAGAAGATGAGGAAATCGAAAGACTGGTTAAAAAATTTAATTGGGAAGGATTTAGAAGGGAAAGACCACAACATGAAGTAACTGTCCCACCCTTCTTTATGGGTAAATACCCCATCACCCAGGCCCAGTGGAAAGCGATCGCCTCTCGCACGGATTTAAAAGTTAAACAAGACCTTGATTTCAACCCAGCCTATTTTAAAGATCCCCCCAAACCCCCCTTAAAAAGGGGGGCTTCCGATTCCCCCCCTTTTGAAGGGGGGGCTAGGGGGGGATCGCCCACGCACTGGGATAGACCCGTGGAACAAGTCAACTGGTACGATGCGATCGAGTTCTGTGCGAGATTATCAAAACTAACGGTTCGGGAATACCGACTACCGAGTGAAGCGGAATGGGAATACGCTTGTCGTGCTGGAACCACCACCCCGTTTTACTTTGGGGAAACCATTACGGGGGAATTGGCTAACTACAATGCCAGTAATACCTACGCCGATGAACCGAACGGAGAATATCGAAACGAAACAACTCCCGTGGGACAATTTCCCCCAAACGCCTTTGGACTGTACGATATGCACGGCAATGTCCGGGAGTGGTGCGCCGATACTTGGCACGATAACTATGACGGTGCGCCGACGGATGGCAGTGCTTGGATAGAAAATGGTAATGATAATCGTTCTCCTCTGCGGGGCGGTTCCTGGGGCTACAATCCTACTTACTGCCGTTCCGCGATTCGCTACGACTACTACTTCCGCCGCGTCAACCGCATCAACAATTACGGTTTTCGGGTAGTCTGCGTATTCGGGAGAACTCTCTAACCCTTTTTCCTTTTTCCCCTTTTACCCTCATTCCCTATTTTTTCTTTTTTCTTTTCTTTCCCGCCCTTAGGCGGGTCGATTTTGTAGGGGCGAACTGTGGTCAGTGAGTTTATCGAACTGCGTTCGCCCACCGGCAATAATCGGGTTAATCACGGGATTGGGGTTTTTTGGGGTTTTTTGGTGGGGGTTGGGCGCACGCGGTCATTGGTGTCAACTTAAGCAAGAAGCTTAATTATAAAAAGTAGCTGATTATCCAAGAGGAAGGAAGTAAAAAATGGTATAATTAATAAGTTTTTCGTTAATTGGTATAGTTTGATCAGGTGGCATAAATCGACTAAATTCTTATCTGGCAAAAGACTTAATTGATTAGTTCGTTCTGGAAGAAAACAATTGACAAAAATCGTCGAATGTGTTTTTTTATAATGGTTTCATCTCTTATAACCCCGTCCATTGCATAACACAAACCGAAGAACTGGGACTATTTCCTTAAGTTAACACCAATGATCGCGTGCGCCCAAATGTAATATAGATATTTCGACCAAATTGAGAGCCATGCTGCCAACTTTTGTTAGCCGACCTTTTTAGTTAAGTACAATCAAGAAAAATTGTCAAATTTCCCAATCGTTATTTGCCCTTGCCATTGACCAAATCTATTGTCATCATAGACTAAAATCTAGATGTAGCCGTGGTTTTCTGGAAACTTAGCCCGATGTCTAGATATCGATCGAGCCAGAATTGTTATGATAAATTCATGAAGTTTTATAACAGTATTTCCCCGTGAACAGGAACCAAATCGACTATCTCAGGATTAGTTTAATCGATCGCTGTAACTTTCGCTGTCAGTATTGTCTGCCTGAAGATGCAGAATTGGCCTATGTTCGACCGCAAGAATTACTCACCCGGGAGGAAATTCTTACTTTAGTCAAAAATGTCTTTATTCCCCTCGGTTTCCGCAAATTTCGCCTTACTGGTGGGGAACCTCTCTTACATCCTGAAGTAGTGGAGATTGTGCGCGATATCGCCTCTTTATCTGCTACTAGCGATTTAGCCTTGACTACTAATGGCTATTTACTTGACAATTTAGCCGAAATGTTGTATGAAGCCGGACTAAGACGGATTAATATCAGTTTAGACTCTCTCGACCCCGACACTTTCGATAAAATTATCGGTAATCGCGGCCGGAGTCGTTGGCAAAAAACTTGGGCAGGTATTCAAGCGGCCCAGAGAGTGGGTTTTGACCCCTTAAAATTAAATGTGGTGGTGATTCCGGGGATAAATGAGGCAGAAGTGGAAGATTTAGCGGCTTTGACCATCGAGAAGCGTTGGCACGTCCGTTTTATCGAGTTTATGCCTATCGGTAACGGTGATTTATTTCAAGAAAAAGCTTGGATTGCCAACGAGGAATTAAGGGGGCGAATTCGGGCAAAATGGGGCTTAAATGAGGGTCAAGTGCGGGGAAATGGTCCTGCCGATGTTTTTCAAATTCCGGGGGCTAAGGGTACAATTGGCTTTATCAGTCAGATGTCGGAGTGTTTTTGCGATCGCTGTAACCGACTACGTCTCTCGGCCGATGGTTGGTTGCGTCCCTGTCTCCTCAACGAAACCGGACAAATTGACCTAAAAACTGCCCTCCGTCAAGGAATTTCGCCAGCAGAAATCAGGGAAAGAGTGCGGGAATTAATAGAA
Organism: Microcystis sp. T1-4; assembly: GCF_000297435.1. GTDB lineage: Bacteria > Cyanobacteriota > Cyanobacteriia > Cyanobacteriales > Microcystaceae > Microcystis. The sequence goes on from NZ_CAIP01000346.1 coordinate 35,546, forward strand.
CTGAAGGCAGAAATCAACTTTAAACTGCGTGATTCTGGCACATCAAGCGGCATTTATACCCGTACTATGTCCCAAATTGGCGGCTAAAAATCTACTGTCCGAATTCTACTCTAGCCTGTTCCACCATTTCCACGGTAACTCGATCGGAACCAGCATGACGAGCTAATTCTTCTATCCTTTGACGCGCTTGGGAACGAACAAAATA
>NZ_CAIP01000345.1 GCF_000297435.1 Microcystis sp. T1-4
CATTTAATGCTCCTAAAACATTGAAGCGTTTACGCCCGCTCGGTGACTTAACAAAAAGTCTCTCAAAACACCAAACAAAACCGAGAAAAGCTCCCATAACAAAGTGAGCGGCATCAACAAAAAAAACAGCCCTTTTTCCTTCTTTAGCCTCATTTAGTCTTGGTTCTAGCTTTTTTTCTTTGTAGTCTTCTTGTTCATCTGGGTCAGCTTTAGAAGGAAGAGAACCTACTTTTAAACATTTCATTCCCAAGGATTTTAAGAATTTCCTCACTTGGGTAGGACTTCGTTTTATTCCTGTCAATTCTTCTATCCTATATACAGCTTCATTTATTGTGGCTGGTGGATTTTTCTCGAAGTATTTTTTGAGCGTTTCTTTTTGAGACTCTAATTCACTTTTAGGGCGATAGAAGTTGATTTCTTTTAATTTTTCTATTCCGCCTTCTTCATAATCTCGAAGATAGGTTAATAAGGTATTTGGCGAGATTCCTGCTAACTGACAAATTTTTTTGTGCGGTATCTTTTGGCTCTTTAACCAGAGAACTTCCATCTTCAGTTGAACCCGGGGATGGGGATGATGAAATCTTTCATAATACAGTGAGTTCTTTTCTTCTTCCGTGAATTCTAGGTTAATCATGTTTTTAATGAGTGCTTTGCTTCTAATTATGACTCTTAAACTATATTATTGTCCTTGAGTAAAAAATGCAAGTT
>NZ_CAIP01000344.1 GCF_000297435.1 Microcystis sp. T1-4
GATAAGGGTTTTTGGCTATTGTAGTATATATGTCTGGGGTCAGTTGAGATAGACAAAAATAGTCAAAATATTTATAATAGAAGATTGGACTAAAATTTTCTGTGACTTGCCCATGTTATTGTCTTGCGCCACCGGTAGCGAACAGTTTTTAGGGAGTGAAGCGATCGCATCTTACGCCACAGCTAAGGCCGTAATCCTGCCGATTCCCTACGAGGCCACCACCACCTATCGCAAGGGTTGTGAAACTGGACCAGCGGCGGTGATTACTGCTTCCCAACAATTGGAAGCCTATGACGAGGAACTTAAGCGGGAAACCTGTTTAGAAGTGGGCATCTATACCCATGATGCGATCGCAGATACCCGTCAGCAACCGCAATTGTCCGCCGAGGAGATGTTAGCCGTCACCACAGCTACAGTTTCGCGTCTAATTGCCGATGATAAGTTTGTCGTCGCCGTCGGGGGTGAACACGCTATCACCACGGGAGTAGTACAAGCTTACCGACAAGCTTTATCGGAACCTTTTACGTGGTTCAAATTGATGCCCATGGCGATATGCGTTTTGAGTACGAAGGCTCCCACCATAACCACGCCTGTGTGATGCGTCGGGTGTTAGAAATGGGTTTACCGACCTTACCCGTGGGAATTCGGGCTATTTGTCG
>NZ_CAIP01000343.1 GCF_000297435.1 Microcystis sp. T1-4
CCAAAAATGTTAAGCAGTCCAGTAGGGTGCATTAGGCAATCCCTTGTTTTCAGGGAAAAAATCAAGAGCTAAATATTGCCGTAACGCACCACAAAGAAAGGTTTTTGGTGCGTTAGCGTAGCGTAACGCACCCTACTGGACTGACTATGATTATACAATTGATAAGAAAGAACAAATTCAAGAGATAAATTAGTAAACTTGATCGTGTTTGCCAATATCAACTATAACAATTAAAGTTTCTCCTGAATCAGTATCTTGACGAAAAGTAAAAATAATACGGCAATCATAACTAACAGAACATGACCAATAACCTTCTAATCTACCTGTCAGCTTATGAGATTTTAAAGAAGGGGTGAAAGGGTTATCTGCTAACAAATGTAGAACCTCTGATATCTTGCTTTGTAGTTGAGGATTTTTGCTGATTAAGCGTTGAAAAGCTCTTTTAAAGCTTTTGTCAGCAACTAATTTCATTCTTCATCCTCTAACAAATAAGCCATTATCTCTTCAGCGCTGCCTTTTTTTGCTGTTCCCATCGCTAAAGATTTTAAGGTTTCTTCGCCATTTTTAGCCATCTCCTCCCGGCGTTTCTCAATACGTCTTTTACGAATTAGCTCAAACAAATAATCTTGGTCTTCAATGGATAGACTCTCTACCGATTCGATCAGATCTTGAAAAAATGCGATACTCATTACAGTTTCCTCCTGTTAGTTAACTTTTTTCCTGATATGCTAAGTAGCT
>NZ_CAIP01000342.1 GCF_000297435.1 Microcystis sp. T1-4
GAACCTAAAATCCATTTTTAATTTAATTATAACCAGCTACTTATATTAATTTTATACTCGAAAGAATAGAAAGGTTTAAATTTTTACAATAACCCAAACAAATCGAGGTTTTTTATGACTCTAAAGTACGAAGATTTGGCTGAAGATGAACAATACTTTATAGATAAAATTCGAGGATTATCTCAGTCTAAGAGAGATGCCTTGAAGAACAGTGAAAATGGTTTTTTAACATGGATTAAGACAGAGATTCCAAAAATATGGAAAAAAATTTCTGGTGCTGTTAAAGATTTATGGAACTGGTTTAAAAGTTTATTTTAAATCCTAAAACCACATCATATTAAATACTTATCAAGAGGCTATACTTTATGGAATTAACACCTGAAGAACAAGAAATTATCCAACGCTTTCGTCAACTTTCTGTGTCTCAAAAGAAAGCCGTTCTTTCCAGTACACATTCTTTTATGGAGTGGATTAAAGTAGTAGCAAGATGGATTTTAGAAGCATTACTAGGATCAGAGGTTGTCAGAATATTTGAGGATTTGAAAAAATTAATTTTCGGATAATTCGGTTATCTGCAAACGTTTTTTTGTCTTTTTTATGGAGTTTCTAGTAGCTCATCTTATCGGGTGCATTAACAGAGTATAATGCGCCTTATTTCTTGTTATTGATGGATTCCCACCATAACTTTAAATCACTTTCATTAATCTTTTTTTGAAGATATTCAATCTGATCTGAATAGCTGAGATTTTTCATGTCTTCAGCCATTTTTTCTTGACTGGTTTGTTTAAAAGCTAAACAGTCAAAACTTTTTTTAATTGTCGTTGGCTTCATCAATTGTTACCTCTAAAGGAGAAATAATAGTCAAAATCCCGTAGCCATTGAGTAAATTAATTTGATTATAGCCTTTCATTTTATCTAGGCGCACAATATGTTTAAAATTCCATGATATGATTGCATCCGCTCTAGCTATTGTAGCAGCCGCTACATGAGTAGCATCATTAATAGACTTTGATGTAACAACTCCTTCATTGATATAAGCATTCCTTAACTGTAAAACTTCAG
>NZ_CAIP01000341.1 GCF_000297435.1 Microcystis sp. T1-4
CATCGCTGTTGCGATCAAATACTTGGTCACGGGATAGATAAACGGCATCATACCAACTTTGACCCGTATTGGCATCATTATTAACAACCGTCCAGGTTAAACTCAAGGATTGTCCCGCAATTCCCTGTTCCGGCGCATCGACAGAAGTAACGGCAAGATCAGCAGAAGGAGCGGGGGTAATCGGTAGGCTTCCGGTTCCTGAACCGCCTCCACTGATACTATCGCTGGCTAAAACGTTATTATTCTCAAATGCAGCTTCAATAACGTTATTATCTCGGTCAGTTTGCACTAGAACATAGTAACTGCCGTTCAAATTAACCGGAAGCGAGAAAGTACCTGTGGCGCTATAACTTGCTGATGGCTCTAACGCTCCTGCACGATAAACCGACCCTAGACTTATATCATTACCGCTGACATTTTTATCTAAAGACAAATAAACCTGATCGTACCAATAATTGCTATTAGTACGTCCTACCCCTAAATTCGCCACCGTCCAATTGAGGGTCAGCGGCTGTCCGGGAGTTACAGTATTTGGCAGAGTAATGCTAGTAACTTGGAGATCGGGAGTATCACGAGAGATGGTGAGGGGAAAAGCACTAGAGCCGTTGTTCCCCTCATTGCTACCTTCATAAACGCTATTAGCCGAATCAGTGACGACAAATAGCTGATAATTGCCTTCTAGGGTAAAGGGTAAGATAACACTTTCAGTCCGACTGTAGGTACCATTGGGAGCTAAAAGTCCGGTGCGGGTGAAGCTGGCGAGGGTCAGATCATCTGCATCGCCTAAAACCTCATCGTTAGAAACTACAAGGCGATCGCTCCAACTGTTAACAATGGTATCCCCAGTTCCCTGGTTTTTCACTGTCCATTGCACGGAAATCGCCTTACCAGCTTCTCCCGTAGTCGGAATAGTTGCGTTAGTAACGACTAAATCCGCAGGTTGAGAGACAATCTCTACTTGATTGGTTCCTTGAATGACATTATTGGCATTGTCTAATTCAAAGACTTGATCGCCGTTATCAGTTACACCAAAGACA
>NZ_CAIP01000340.1 GCF_000297435.1 Microcystis sp. T1-4
CACCCCAATTTATGAGAATAGAAACCTTAAAATCGGGTTTAATCGTCTCCTGTCAAGCGCCAGTGGAGTCATCTCTGCACGATCCTGTAATTATTGCCGCCATGGCTCATGCTTGTGTGGATAGGGGTGCTTGTGGGGTAAGAATTGATAGTCCCGCTCATCTGAAAGCCACCCGTCAACAATTGCCGGATATACCGATAATTGGACTCTGGAAACGCAATTATCCCGATTGTTCGGTATATATTACGCCCAAATATCAAGATGCTCTCGCCATTGCCGATGCGGGGGCCGATATAATTGCCTTGGATGCTACCCCCAGAAAGCGTCCTAATGATGAAAATTTAGCCACAATTATCGATCGTATTCATCGGGAAACTGGTAAATTAGTCATGGCAGATATAGACTCGATCGAAAGTGCTATTTATGCCGTGGCAGCTGGTGCTGATATTGTCGGTACAACTCTTTACGGTTACACAGAAGCGACTAAACATCTGCCACCGCCGAGTTTTTCTTTCCTAGAGGAATTAGTTAATAAGTTGTCAGTTCCTGTTATCTGTGAAGGAGGAATATCGACTCCAAAAGAAGCAAAAAAAGCCCTAGAAGTGGGTGCCTATTCGGTAGTTGTCGGCACGGCAATTACTGGGATTGATTTAAAAACTACCGCTTTTTTACAAGGAATTTTATCAAAAGATTAATGGGAGGGAAAAAAAACAAAAAGTTTAGCCGCACCTCCTAAAATACCGACAACCAAAGCGATTAAAATCCCCCGGTTTGTCAATTCCCGATAGGCAATCCCTGCGGTCAATCCGTTAATTTTTTCGTTACTACAATGGATAAACCCGTTA
>NZ_CAIP01000339.1 GCF_000297435.1 Microcystis sp. T1-4
GTTAAGCTGTTAAGCATTTAAATTGCTTGTTGAGACGAGGCAAGAGGCAAGAGGCAAGAGGCAACAGTAAAGGGATTGGGGGAGATTCGGCTAATCTTAAGAATAAGTGCTTTAAATGCGTCTTAGGTTATCAGTTATCAGTTATCAGTTATCAGTTATCAGTTATCAGTTATCAGTTATCAGTTAGAAAGGGGATATAGGGATTTAGGGAAATTTCAGCCAAATGCCCCACTTCCCCATCACACCCGACACCCCATCTCCCCACTACCCCACTACCCCATCTCCCCACTTCCCCATCACACCCGACACCCCATCTCCCCACTACCCCATCTCCCCACTTCCCAATTCATAATTCATAATTCATAATTCCTATGACCGATACTATCACCGACTATAAAAACCTAATTAGTGAACTGATTAACCGTTATAAAAACCGCGTCGATTTCCTGACAATTCGTCTAGAAGAAGCGCGGGGGACTAATATTCTACTGCGTTCCGAACGAGTGGAAACCCTCAGCGAAGGTATTGCTATCGGTGGTCAGGTACGCGCCTGTTATAAAGGAGGTTGGGGATTTGCCAGCTTTAATCAATTATCCAGTTTACAGGAACGATTAGAAGATGCGATCGCTGCCGCCCGTTTAATTGGGGAAGAAGAAACCCTGATTGCTCCGGTAGAACCTGTAATTATCTCCTGTGAATTGCCTTTAACGGGAACAGATCCCCGTTTAGTACCATTAGCCGATAAAAAAGCCCTCTGCGATCACTATAATAACCTATTGCGTCAACACCATCCCAGTATTGCCACCACTTCCGTCCGTTATAGCGATAGTAGTCAACATATTCTTTTAGGTACTTCTGACGGGACTTTAATCGAACAAAAATGGTCAGACTTAGAGATGCGTTTTTCGGCCACCGCTAGGGATGGGGACAGCGTACAAACGGGCCGGGAAACCACAGGATCCCGAAAAGCTTTCGAGGATCTGGTCAATTTAGAAGAACAGGTGCAGGGGTCGGCTAAACGGGCCGTACAAGCCCTAGTTTTGCCCCCTGTCAAGGGCGATACCTACACCGTCGTCATCGATCCCATTTTAACCGGTCTGTTCGTCCATGAGGCTTTTGGCCACCTTTCCGAGGCAGATATGTTATACGAAAATCCTGACCTTTTGGAAGTGATGAGTATGGGCAAACGTTTTGGACCAGATAACCTGCAAATCTTTGACGGGGCCTATCCAGAAGGTCATCGGGGCAGTTATTTTTATGACGATGAGGGAACCCCGGCGACGACGACTCAGTTAATTAAAGATGGGGTTTTGGTGGGAAGACTGCATTCGCGGGAAACGGCGGGCAAATTAGGCGAAAAACCGACCGGTAACGCCCGTTGTCTCAATTATCATTATCCGCCCATTGTCCGCATGACCAACACTTGGATTGAACGGGGAACCACTGCGGTTAAAGAGTTATTTTCGGGCATAAAAACGGGAGTTTATGCCCAAAATTGGCAGGGAGGCATGACTAACGGCGAAATGTTCACTTTTAGCGCCGGGGAAGCTTGGATGATTCGCGATGGAGAAATTGCTGAACCCGTTAAAGATGTTACTCTCTCCGGTAATGTCTTTAAAACCCTAGCCAATATTGAGGCAATTGGGGATGATTTCTACTGGGACGAGTCGGGAGGCTGCGGAAAAGGGGGTCAAAGTGGTTTACCCGTCGGCTGCGGTGGCCCCAGTCTCCGTATCCGCGATGTGGTGGTGGGGGGAGAAGCCGATATTCAGTAATCAGTGATCAGTAAACAGTAATCAGTGAAAAGAAAGTGGGAAACTACTATTTAATACTGATAACTGATAACTAATAACTGATAACTGATAACTGCTATAGCGCAGTTTCATACAGCCGAAATCGGGTGTATCCCACATTTGCAAAAATACCGACAATCAGC
>NZ_CAIP01000338.1 GCF_000297435.1 Microcystis sp. T1-4
GTGGCTGACCGCAATAATAATCAAGGGGAAAGTAATGATAATAACAATACCTTTGCAGTTCCCATCACCCTTGATGCTCCTGATTTAGTTGTTACAGAAGTGACAGCACCGACCTCTGCTACCCTTGGGGAGTCAATTGAGGTCTCTTGGACAGTCACCAATCAGGGAACTGGTACAGCTAATCAAGATTGGTATGACTATGTTTATGTCTCTACTGACCAAATTTATGACAGTAGTGATACATATCTCACTGGGGAATATATTTCCAGTCAAACACCCTTGGCAGCAGATGGAAGCTATACCATTACCCGTAATGTAACTTTACCTAGTACGGCAACAGGCGATCGTTATTTGTTGTTTGTGGCTGACCGCAATAATAATCAAGGGGAAAGTAATGATAATAACAACACCTTTGCGGTTCCCATCACTCTTGATGTTGCTGATTTAGTAGTCACGGACGCTACTGCTCCCACCACAGCGACTCTTGGGGAGTCAATTGAGGTCTCTTGGACAGTC
>NZ_CAIP01000337.1 GCF_000297435.1 Microcystis sp. T1-4
TTCATCTAGAAAAAGAGACCTTTCCCCATATTTACGGTGCTATCAACCTAGAATCGGTGGTTTTTGTCAAACCCTTACAGGAGTTGCTCAATTCCTAGAACTAAATCATCTAACTCTTGGTAATCGGGGAGAGTAGTATCGATGCTCAACCCGCGCCGAATCACGAGGCGATCCCACTGTGGCCGCGATAATAGCTCGCTAAAGTAGCGAGCCTTGAAAATTAACAAATTTGCCTCTAGACCCGTCTTAATGCGCCCTAAATGGGGCAATCCGAGCAGATTTGCTGGGGTGAGGGTGACACTATTTACCCAGTCAGCGTAGGGTGTGTCGAGATGAGCAATCCGCACCGCTTGGGTAAAGACTTCTAAACCATCGTGATCCCCAAAACCATAAAAGGGATCGCGACAGTTATCACTGGCAAAAGCAACCGGAATTCCCGCTTTTTTCATCTCTTTTATCTTAGTTGTTCCGCGCCAAAAAGGGGTTTTTTCCTCTTGACGATCCTGTAGGTAGAGATTGCACATCGGCAAGCTAACGATAGCAATGCCCGCATTTTTGACTAAATTTAGGGTTTCTTGGATTATTTCAGGGGATTGTACTGCTAAACTGCAACAGTGACCACAGATGATTTGTCCAGAAAATTGCTCTTTGATGGCAGTACGCGCGATCGCTGCTAAACAGGTAGAATCGGAATCGCCGTTTTCATCCAGATGAAAATCGAGATTTAAACCCCTTTCTTGGGCTAATTTGAAGGTAATATCAATTTGTGCCTGTAAATCGGGATTTGTGTAGGCTACTCCCCCTAATATGCCTCCAAATTCGGCTATTTTATCGGCTAAGGCCGCTCCCTCGGAGGTTTGATAGTAGTCAAGGGAAACTAGAGAAACCGCTTGCAGGGTGATTTTACCGGCCCATTGTCGTTGCAATTCTGCCAAAGCGGTTAAGCTAATCTGGGCCTGTTGACCAAAAGAGTCGATATGAGTGCGAATAGCGGCGGTTCCGTGGGCATAACTGCATTTAACGCCGAATTCCATGCGACGATATACATCCTCTAAGCGCCACTCCCGTCGGGAATCCTCTAGGGCCATTTTTAAGGCGCCGTCAAAAGTGCCATCATGGTTAGGACAACGCTGCCAACTATGACCTTTATCGAGATGGGTGTGCATATCGACAAAGCAAGGAAAAACAATCTTTTTTTTGAGGTCAATAACGGGAATATTATCTTCGGGGGGGATGGTTGAGGTGATGCAATTAATGTTACCGTCATTAATTTCCAGATTAACTAAGGTTAATCCCTCGGCGGTTTGGGGAGAAAACCCCTCATTTTCTAGCAGGGAAACGGGAATATGAGCATTTTTGAGCCAGTAGCGCTCGCTTGAGGGAATCATAAGACCTCCGGTAAAAATCAAAAATTGTTGTTAGGGTTAGGAGTCGGTCGTCGG
>NZ_CAIP01000336.1 GCF_000297435.1 Microcystis sp. T1-4
TTGGCACCCTCACTCTGGTGAAAACCACCGATGGTAACGAAGCTGGTTCAACGAGCAGTGTCTTTACCCTGACTCGTACCGGCGACCTCTCCAGTGCCTTAACGGTTAACTACACCTTGGCTGGTACTGCTACCCTCGGCAGCGACTACAATGACCCCGGTTTAGGTCAAGCCACCTTCGCGGCATTTTCCTCCACAGCTACCATCACTCTGCCCACCATAGATGACCTCTTGAGTGATCCAGGTGAAACCATCATCACCACAATTACCGCCCCCGCCGGCTACACTATCAGTGGACCGGACACGGCCACGGCCACCATTCTTGACAATGATGGTGACGCAGCCAATAACAACTTGGTCGGGACAAGCTTTGCCGATGCCCTGGCGGGAGTGGGAGGTAATGACACCCTTGATGGTGGTGATGGCAACGACACCCTCGATGGTGGTGATGGCAACGACACCCTCGATGGCGGTGTTGGTGTTGACTCGATGGATGGTGGTGATGGCAACGACACCTACTTCGTGGACAACAGCGATGACATCGTTAAGGAGGTCTTCGATGATGAGCTAGGGGGGACGGCCGATACGGTATTTGCCTCAGTCACCTATTCCCTAGCGCCGGGGACACCTGATAACCAAGGATATGGGATTGAGAATCTGACCCTGACGGGAAGTGCCGATATCAACGCTACTGGCAATGACAAAAACAACGTCCTCACGGGCAACAGTGGCAACAATGTCCTCGATGGCGGTGTTGGTGTTGACTCGATCGATGGTGGTAATGGCAACGACACGCTGTTTGGCGGCCTTGGCAACGACACCCTCGATGGTGGGGCTGATAACGACACTTACCTCTTCGACACGGCTCTGGTCTTGAGTAGCGATCGCCTAATT
>NZ_CAIP01000335.1 GCF_000297435.1 Microcystis sp. T1-4
TGGTATCATGGCTCTCCGTTGCACTCAATTGGGTTAAGGATTTTAAGGTTTCAAGCTCAGTTTCTAGGGTTTGGAGTCGGAGTGAAAGCTGCCGATTTTCTGCCAGTAAAGCTTGGGATTGGCTATGGAGGTAGGGGTCTCCTTCCCACCAGTTGATTCCCATTTCCCTGGCTTTATCAACAGAGGCAATTAACAAACGAATGCGGATATTTATAAGTTCAGTGGAGGCGATCGAAACGGAAATATCGCCAGCAATCACAATTCCCTTATCTAAAACTCGCTCGAGGATATCCGCTAAACCCGAACCTTGAGTTGCTGTTTTCAGGGCGTTGTTTGATTGGGTTTTGAGCGAGCCAGCAAAAGTGGAAGAAGTCACGGTTGGTTTCACTCAATAAGAGTATAAAATTAGTCTTTCCGCTGGGGCAAGTTGCCTCGCAGTAAAGATTGAATGGCTTTGAACGATTGATTTCCCGTCGAAGGCTCAGAAGTTGACGCTTGGTCTTCGGAAGGCTCCGTTTCCTCTAGAACGGATAAGGATTCTACCGGATTGTCGTCGAGGATTTCCCATAAAATTGCTCTTGACTTATCAATAGATAAATTCGTGCGGGACAAAAGAACATCGGCGCAGATATCACGGAAATCCGCATCAGAGGGACTAGCCACAATATCGTGAGAGGCACAGACTTTAGCAATCATTAAACAAGAGCGCAAACCTGAGGTTTTTTCAGCCTCAGTTTTCACCCGAAAGGTTTTGACGAGGTTGACAATAAATAAGGCATCTTCTCGACCAATCCCCGTTTTTTGGGCAAGAATTTCAGTCTGAGTCAGTTGGTCTGGTTCAGGCATATTAATGGTTACCAACCGATCCATTAAAGCATCTTGGGTAGCATGAACCCCACAATATTCTTCTGGGTTGGAGGTGAAAATTGCCCGAAATTGAGAATTGACTTGTAGGTAATCGGGTTGATGGCTAGTGGGTGGCAGGGTGAGAATTTTTTCTTCCAAGGCAGAGAGTAAAACGTTGTTGACCTCAGGTCGAGAACGATTGAACTCATCATAAACTAGGGTAAAACCCTCTCGACAGGCCATTGTTAAGCGAGAATCCACCCAATTGTGTTTTAGCTCGTCTTCAACTTTGAGAACGCTGTGGATATAGTTATCCGTCAGCTTTTTATGGGTATAACCAGACTGGCTACCAATTAAATCGGAACTGGTAAAGTCATCATCGCCAAAGATGAGCATTACAGGTCTGGCCAAACAATTGGCCAGATGCATTGCCAAGGTGGTTTTTCCCGTTCCTGCTGGACCACATAGATGAATGGAAAAACCAGAGTTTAGATAACGTAGGGCGCGAGTGGCAATGTGATCAATCGAAGGCGTAACAACAAATTGACCGGGGCGAAGGCAGAGGACGGCTCTTCTTGTTTGAGTTTCAGTAAATGTCATAGTCGAAATCTAGTAAATACCATTGATAATCCCCGCCTGAAGCGGACGGATATTCTCGAGCTAACAACTGCTGGTTCAGGTTTACCTTTCATAACCGAGTCGGCAAGGACGCTCGTGTTACCCGAATTTTACGGCAAGTTTAATCGTCTTTGGCTTTTAAGGCTTACCTACATAATATCGCAAAAGATTAGGAACTGTCATCAATTAGCTCTAGAACCTTGACAAGCTCTGGGCAGATGCAGTCCTTTTCACTTACCTCCTTTGTCAATAAAAGACTAATAATGACAACATTAACTATAAATTAAGCGAAGTTCTATAATACTTCTTAATTTACCAGAACCCTAGAGTCGCCCATACAGGAACCGACCACCCCTACGTTGAGTCTAGAAACTTAAAAAAGCAGGATCAGCATGGCAGGTTTAAAACCAAAGGCTTATTGTTGTATTCTCAGATAGTCCTCTAGTTTAGCCAGGAAAAGGGACTAGAGGGTTTTTACTCTAGCCCTAGGGTTAAGTGGGTTGGAATTAACCTAGAGATTTATTTGCCAAAAACGTAGATAGACAAATCTTGACGAAATTGACGCAATTCGTCTTTTAGCTGTTTCGCTTCAGCTAAACGTCGTTCTTGAAATTGACTTAAATCATCCTTCACCTGTTTAGCTCGATCTAGATGAAGTTGGCGTAAGTCGTCCTCTAGCTGTTTCGCTGCCGCTAAACGCTGTTCTTGGAATTGACTTAAATCCTCTTTCAGCTGTTTAGCTCGATCTAGATGCTGTTGACGTAAGTCGTTCTCCAGCTGTTTTGCTGCTGCTAAACGTTGTTCTTGGAATTGACTTAAATCCTCTTTCAGCTGTTTGGCTCGATCTAGACGCTGTTGACGTAAATCGTTGTCTAGCCGTTTGGCTTCCGCTAAACGTTGTTCTTGAAATTGACGTAAATCCTCTTTTTGCTTTTCCGCTTGAGCTAAACGCTGTTTTTGGGTAGCTGTTAAAAACAAGTGGCTTTCCTGTTGAACTTTTTGGAAAGATTGGCGCAAAGCAGTTGCCTGTTCTTGCGCTTGTTTTTGTCTTTCAGTTTTGACATCCAACAGAAAAGATTGTACTTCTCGCGAGAGTTTAGCTACTTCTTCAGCAATCGATAAACGATCCTGGCGGAACTGTTCCATGAGAGCAGGCATGGGGTTGTCCTCAATTACTAAATACTATGGAATGGATTTGACCCAATCACCCGTTAGAAAAACCTTCACGGAGACTGGGGGGAGAGACAGCAGATTTCGACTTTTCTTATCATCCCAAAGTTGAGGTAGGGGACTACCCCAGACTGAGGGGCGCAACCTCCCACCCCCAAAATGGCTTTCTACTCAGAAAAATAGTCAGCCTTACATTCTGGCGATAGGCGGTAAACCTAGCTACAAAGGTCAAAATCACGGTTACAAAAATAACTTGTATGGGTCTAGCTTTGTTTTTGCTATCCGTTGCCGTGCCAACCTTGTCAATCATAGACCATTGCGCCCCAAGAGAGGGGTAACTAGACTCAATAGGGATTTAAAGAAAAGCCGAGAATCTGGAAAACCCAGTAGGGTTTTAACTCAGCAGATAGGAGAATCTGGGATCAATCCTTAAGCAGGAACCGCTGCAGATTGGGTCAGACCAACAGCTTCAGCATATTTGAGGTAGGTTTCAACCGAAGCGATAACTACACGAGCTTCAATCGCTAATAATTCGATACCCACCAGAGATACGCGAGCCCAGGCATCAATAACGATACCTTTGTCGAGGATACGATCAATAACTTCAGCCAAGCTAGAGGAAGAGTTGGTTTTTTCAACTGCCATGGTAGATATACCTTTTTTTGTTTGTATAGAAAGTGTACAGTGCTGATCCAAAAGTTGAGATAGCAAACTACACCAGACCAAGGGGCGTGGCCTCCTAGCCAAAGAATGGGTTTCTATCGCAAAAAACAGCGAGCCTTACATTCCGGTGATAGGCGGTAAACGTAGCAGCAAGCGCTAAAAACACGGTGACAAAAATAATTTGTCTGTGTCTAGCCTTGTTTCCGCTATCCGTTGCCGTGCCAAGCCTGTCAATTACAGACTATTGCGCCCCAAGAGACGGGTAACTAAACTCAATAGGGATCAAAGAAAATCCGAGAATCTGGAAAACCTGGTTGGGTTTTCACTCAGCAGATGGGAGAATCTGTGATCGATCCTTAAGCAGGAACCGCCGCAGATTGAGTCAGACCAACGGCCTCAGCATATTTGAGGTAGGTCTCAACCGAAGCGATAACTACACGAGCTTCAATCGCCAATAATTCGATGCCCACCAGAGAGACGCGAGCCCAGGCATCAATAACGATACCTTTGTCAAGAATACGATCAATAACTTCAGCCAAGCTAGAGGAAGAGTTGGTTTTTTCAACTGCCATGGTAGGTATACCTTTTTGTTGTTTTCATAGAAAGTGTACAATGCTGAGGTCATGGAGGATTCAGAAACTTATTTGGGGTTTCTGCCTTCATCACTTCCGCACTTTTAAAGATAACACCCTGT
>NZ_CAIP01000334.1 GCF_000297435.1 Microcystis sp. T1-4
CAGTTATCAGTTATCAGTTATCAGTTATCAGTTATCAGTTATCAGTTATCAGTTATCAGTTATCAGTTATCAGTTATCAGTTATCAGTTATCAGTTATCAGTTATCTTGAAGCACCGAAGCAATTTTTGTGATATACTGACGCAGAAAAAGGGTTTCTCAAAGAAACCCTTTTTCTCAATTTTAGCGGGTGATGTTAACAATTCTTGCGCTTGCACTTGCTGGCTAATCCTAGGGTTAATAATAGTCCGAAAAGAGTATCAGGTTCGGGAACTTTGGCTATATTAGTAAGCTTGATATTATCAACTAATAAAGCTGAATTGATAGTGTTATCTCCTCCCCCTGTCTTATCCACATCAACTACCCCAAACCCTAAAATATAATTTCCAGTCACCGATATTGGTATCGTGTAGGTTTGATAACCTGTTTCTTTCTTTAAATGGGAAAAAGAGGGATTAACTGGAAAAATAGATTGAATATCCGCCAAAGAATATAAGGTATTATTAAGGGTAAAAAAAGCGAAATCGCTGTAATCTACATTAGTCGCATCTTCATCGGTCAGAAAATTCCAAGAAAAGCTGAAAACATCGCCAGCATTAGCAGTAATAGTCTGTTTGATGGCCGAGCCTTCAATCACCCCTAGATTGCTTAACTCATTAACGGATAAGCCGAGAAATGATTCCAAATCATTAGCATTAGTCAAAGATTGACTGTCATCACAAGCACCGGTAAAAAAACAAGTTTGTAACACTGCTTGATAACTTCCGTTAACTGGTGTAACGCCAAAACTTGAAGTTTCAAGGCTCGTTTGTCCACTGGTATTCCAGTCAGAAAAATTACCAGTTTCAAAACTTCCATTGACAACAGCGGCGGGGGAAGTTTCTGTCGTCGCCACTAACAAACCAGCAACAGTAATTAAGGTTAAAGTTGGGAGTTTAAACATAAACAAACTTGCTCTTCGATGGTATGGGTGTAGATTGTCAATTTGAGAGGGGATTCTCCTGCGTCTATTTTCTGACTTAACTTTGGATGAGAGAATCATTTTCTTCTAGATTGGGTATGCCATTAAGCGTGGCAAAAAGTCCGCCATTACCTAATCCTGCTGTGGCACCATTTTGGTTGTAGAACAGATTACCTGTGGCTAAATTGTAAACGATTTTAGCATTACTAGAACCAACTAAGGCTAGTTCGTTGGCGGCATCGTTAATAGTAGCAAATTCGGCGGCTTGTAAGCTATTGCCAATGGTACTGATAAGAGCATTGAATGAGGTTTTACTCAGGATAATTTTGTCACTTCCTTTAGTAAAGTCACTGATGCTATCAACTCCGAAATCACTGGTATTAAAGATAGCACCACTGCCAAAGAGGAATGAGTCGCTGCCATCGCCGCCAACAAGAACATCATTTCCTTTTCCACCAATCAGGGTGTCGTTACCGGCGCTACCGATAAGGGTGTCGTTGCCATCTAATCCCTTGAGTAGGTTATTGCCACTGTTACCGGTGATGAGATTATCTAGGTTGTTACCTGTGCCGTCGATGTTGGCGTTACCTGTTAGGGTGATATTTTCGATGTTGACGGTGAGAGTGTAATTTACAGAGGATTTGATGGTGTCTTGTCCTTGGCCAGCATTTTCAATGGCTACGTCGCGGCTGCTATCGACAATGTAGGTGTCGTCACCGGGACCGCCTGCGAGTCGGTCATTTCCTGTGCCACCATCGAGAATATCGTTGCCTTCACCGCCGTTGACGCTATCGTTACCAGCACCAGCATTGATGTGGTCGTCGCCGCTAGTACCGTTGACGGTTTCACTGCTACTGCTACCGTTGATGGCGTTGAGGACGTTGAGGCTAAAGCTATCGTTGGCTTTTTCTCCGGCGGGGTCGCTGGCGATTACTATCAGGTTATAGGTGCCGGAGGCAGTATCGGAGGGGGTGCCACTGAAGGTACGGGTAGCGCTATCAAAGGTGATGCCACTGGGGAGGACTGTTACTATTGCTAGGTTGTAGGTGAGATTATCGCCGTCAATGTCTGTGAAGGTGTTGGCGGGAATGGTGAAGCTGAAGGGTTGATTTTCGGTGGCGGTTTGATTGGCTATTTCCTGTTGTAATGTGGGTGCATCATTGACGGGGTTAACTGTTATGGTGAAGCTATTGTCAACAGTTTTACCGTTAGATGTTCCCT
>NZ_CAIP01000333.1 GCF_000297435.1 Microcystis sp. T1-4
TTAGAGCTTCTGCTAGGGTATTTCCAGGGTCAGCAATAGCCATTTCCAACGCAGTCTCCACGCCATCAATCACCATTACCCTTGAATCATCCTCTCCCCGCAATAAAGCCAACTGGGACTCAGACAGATTAACCTCTTGAACCAACTCCGCAAAAATTGCCCCCTCATCTCCCGCGCTATCCACCTGATTAATTTGAGCATCCACATAATGCCCAATTTCTTCTAAAATTACATTAATTATCGCTGCTGACGAAGCTGTATTTAAAAAAGATGCTGATAGATAAATCTTATTCTTACTGCTGGAATAGGCACCATTCGCCGTTCCCAAAACTTCATCACTGAGTACCTCAATCGGGGGAATTTGACTAAAATTTCGGCTTTTCCACTGCTGTCGTAATTGCGTCGCTTTAACCACATCATAACTTGTGCCAAAAGCGATGGCCAAATTCGCCCAAAAACCATCAGATTGAGCAAAATCGAACAAAACATCGTAAACAGCAGGAAAAATCGGCAAAAGAGAAGAAGTCATGACATTAACTGTAAAGGTTTATTGCTAACAGTTTTAGC
>NZ_CAIP01000332.1 GCF_000297435.1 Microcystis sp. T1-4
ACGGCGGTGAGGATGTCAAGATTGATATTGTTAGGGGTTTTGGGGTTTTGGGGTTTTGGGGTATTAGTTAAAATTTCCCTATCTTCCTATCTTCCTATCTTCCTATCTTCCTATCTTCCTATCTCCTAATTCCTATGGGTCGTGTTTGGCATTTTATTAAAAGTGTGATGGGAATTATCTTTCGTCATCCTGTAACTGGGGTGACAATGATTCCGCTGCTTGCTGATGGTACAATTGTTTTAATCCGACGCAGAGACACCGGCAAATGGTCCCTACCGGGGGGAATGGTCGATTGGGGGGAAGATATTTTTAATACTGCTCAAAGGGAATTAAAAGAGGAAACAGGATTAAATTTAGTCAGTTTAGGGCGTTTAGTGGGGGTTTATTCCTCTTTTGAGCGTGATCCGCGTATTCACTCCATTTCAGTGTTAATTGAAGTGACAGCTGCGGGTAATTTTCAGATCAAAGATACATTAGAAGTTAGCGAGGTGAGAGCTTTTAGCGTCGAAACTTTACCTCTAGGCAATCTCAGTCACGACAATGATCGCCAACTAGAAGATTATCTCAGGGGTGCCACTGTAGTGGCTTGATTTTTTCCTAGTATCGGCTCTCCCAGGTTTGGTGGGTAAAATGTATTCTAGGATACAGTCCTGCTGGCGAGTGAGTGGAACGAACCACAAAGACACAAAGGACACAAAGATTGATCGATCATATTGTAAGTTAAACTGATCACACAGAACCTAGAAGAGCCAAATAACTGGAAGGTTGATACTTGGCTATGGATTTGGTAGCATGGCGGCGGAAAAAATGTGCTTATTATGGGCAAACCACAAATCTCTATCGGAATTCCCCTAGTTCCTCACCAGACTAAACCTCTAACCCCTAGAATCTGCTAAGTTACCTAGTAAATCAGTAGCGACTACACTGGTAGAAACCAAAGTGAAGAAGAAGTCAGAGATCCAAATTTTCCTAGCTCACGCTAGTGAGGATAAACCAGCAGTTTTGGCACTGTATAACCGCCTCAAGCAAGCGGGGTATAAACCTTGGTTGGATGAAGAAGACCTGATTCCCGGTCAAATTTGGCGAGATGAAATTCCGAAAGCGATTAAAGCTAGTCAGATTTTTCTGGCCTGTCTGTCAGCGAAATCGGCTAAACAGGGATACATCCAACGGGAGTTGAGGATTGCACTTGATACCTTGGGACAGATGCTACCGGGGACAATTTTTTTTATTCCTATGAGGTTAGAAGAATGCGAAATTCCTGATCTGCGAAGTGCAGAAGTTGGCTTGAATCTGCGAGATATTCACCGGCTTGATTATTGGAAAGAAAACGGATTTGAGCAACTAGAAAGAGCAATTACCTATCAGTTCAAGCTTGAACCAGAAGAGCTAAAACAATCGGTAATCGTTCCAAAAGAGCCAAAACAATCGGTAATCGTTCCAGAAGAGCCAAAACAACTGTTATCAGTATTTAACTTTGAGATCGTGGGAGTAAATGCGAAGGGTGAGCAAATCAAAAAAGAGTCGAAGCAGTCCCAATATTTCGCCCAAGATTTGGGCAACGGCATCACCCTAGAAATGGTCGCCATCCCGGGGGGTACATTCACGATGGGAACAGAAGACGAGGAAATCGAAAGACTGGTTAAAAAATTTAATTGGGAAGGATTTAGAAAGGAAAGACCACAACATGAAGTAACTGTCCCACCCTTCTTTATGGGTAAATACCCCATCACCCAGGCCCAGTGGAAAGCGATCGCCTCCCTTACCGACTTAAAACCCACA
>NZ_CAIP01000331.1 GCF_000297435.1 Microcystis sp. T1-4
GGGGGTGTCACTTGTCTATGAGCGACGTAAAATTGACCACTTCCCGAAGAGAAATAATTGAAGTGAGAATTGTCCCCAAAAGTAGCTGTTATGTCATTGAAATAGTCTATGAAAGACGGTCGGAAACCACAGATAAACAAGAGATAGCTGGGATAGATTTAGGAGTTAATAACTTAATGGCTGTAACTACAAATCAAACAGGTGTAGCACCTCTTTTGGTAAATGGCAGACCGTTAAAAGCAATTAACACCTTCTACAACAAACAACGTTCCCGCTTACAATCTCAACTGAAAACCAGAAATAATCAACCCTCATCTAAGAGATTGATATTCCTAACCCATAAACGAAACTGTCGAGTAGAAAATTATCTACACACAGCCAGTAAAAGAGTAATAGATTGGTGTATTATTCATCAAATAGGGACATTAATAATTGGGCATAATGAGCGGATAAAACAATGTCTTAATCTAGGAAAAAGGAATAATCAACAATTTGTTAATATTCCCCATTATAGATTAATAGAAATGTTAACCTACAAAGCTCAATTAAAAGGAA
>NZ_CAIP01000330.1 GCF_000297435.1 Microcystis sp. T1-4
ATTCCGCAGGTTGAAAAACACAAAGGGAAGGACAGAGAAAGTTGAGCAAACCACTAAGTATAAATACTCGGAAAGCTCTTGAGATAGCTAAGTATAAATATTCAAACACCTGAGACGAAAAAGATGAGATAATAATTAAAGTGAACCGCTCATACCTAGAGAAAAAAAATGAACCAGGAAATCAAGGTAAAAAACTTAGATCACTTAGGGATAGTTGCGGGAATTATTGATGAATTAGGAATCGAAGATTTAGTCAATGAAGCATTAGGAATAGACAAGAGAGAGAAAATTAGTGCTGGCACAATCGTGAAAGCCATCATCCTAAATGGTTTGGGATTTGTTAGTAAACCTTTATATTTGTTTCCCAAGTTTTTTGAAGATAAACCGATAGAACACTTATTAGGAAAAGGAATAAAATCCGAAGAGATAAATGACGATAAAATCGGCAGAGTTATGGATTATCTACATAAATAGGGTCTAGAAAAAACTTGGACAAGTTTAGCGATAAATACGACCAATAAGTACGAAATAAATACTAAATACAGTCATCTAGATTCGAGCTTCGGTGTCCGTTCATGGAGAATACAAGCTCAAAGAAGAAGAGGAAGAAAATCAGCAAGAAAACTCAGAAAATGTTATCGAAATTACTTATGGATATTCGCAAGATGAAAGACCTGACTTAAAACAGTTTATGCTAGATCTGATGGTAAGTAGTGATGGGGATGTTCCTTTGCTAATGAGAACAGGTTCAGGGAACGAGTCGGACAAAAATATTTTTCCGTTAATCATAAAAGCTTATCAAAAAAAACCTGAATCTGGAGACAATATAGGTAGCAGATAGTGCCTTATACACCGCCAAAAATCTTCAGATTTTAGGAGAAATAAAATGGTTAACCAGAGTACTTTTTAGCTTAAAAAAGGCGAAAGAAATTGTAGAAAAAGCTAAGGAAGCTGAGTTTCATTTAAGTCAAAAAAAAGGCTATAAATACCAAGAAAAGCCAGTAAATTATCACGGAATTAGGCAAAGATGGCTTATCGTAGAGAGTGCAGCTAGAAAAGATTCAAACTTGGAAAAATTGTCTGACAAGTTAAGGAAGGAGAAGGAAAAAATTGAAAAACAATTAAAGAATTGGCAGCAGAGAACAAGCCTAACCTGACTGAATTGAAACTCGAAGTGAAGAAATTTAATAAAACTTTAAAATATCATGAGTTAGGAGAATTAGAATATCAAGAAATCCTCAATAACAAGAAGGAGAAAGTCTATAGCTGTCAAGGAGTAATTGAAAAAAAGCTGAAATTATTAAAGCCGAAACAGAAAGAGCAGGAAGATTTATTATCGCCACTAATGTTCTCGACAAGGAAAACCTATCGGCGGAAGAAATGCTTGATGAATATAAAGCACAACAATCTTGTAAACGAGGATTTAGATTCATTAAAGACCCCTTAGTTCTAGCAGATAGTGTCTTTGTGAAAAACCCAAAAAGGATAGAAACAATCGGTTTTTTTAATGGGAATATGCTTATTAGTATATAGTCTGGGACAAAGAATGTTAAG
>NZ_CAIP01000329.1 GCF_000297435.1 Microcystis sp. T1-4
TGGTGGGATTTGGCTAGGCACGGGAATCGGAGAAAGTTCCTGCCAGTCAAGGGGGAGGGAAACGAATAATCCGATGATTTCCTGGACGAAAAAGCCGAAATACTTGAAGTAGGCGAGGACGAGAATATCGATGACGATAACGATAGTGGCTAGGAGATTCCTTTTCCAGCCGCTCATTCAAAATATAAAATCAGAGTAATTCAAGGCTTGTTAACTCCTGATGGTCTGTGTTACCTTGTTTGAGATCGGTTTCCTCACTTCTGATGCTCACAGAGGAGGGATTTTCTTGACAAGCCTATCAAACTTTGTCAGACTTGTCCGTAAAATTACCTCCAGCAATCCTCAACAGGGTAAGCGCATCTTAACAATCCTTGACAAAATGAACTTTAGGTGAGTTGCTTGTCCAGAGAGCGATTCAGACATATTTGAGGAAAATTGCCCATCTCAATTGTTAAGCAAAAATCGACCCATTTGGTCGATTTCGTGACTATTCTGATTGACTGGTATCACTTGCAATGCCGCACAGCAAACGGATCACAAAATTGGCCAATTGTCAATAGCGTTTAAGATGCTCTCACCCTGGTTGCTGCTTAAATTAACCCGCACCAACAAGTTATTAATTATCGGTTAATTTCCCTGATTCATATAGTCTTAAATTGGCCAAAAGCGCGGGGATGGCCAGCTTTTTGGGAACAAAGAAAATAGCGCACGGGTTCGTAATGATTTTCAGCACTAAAAGGGGAACAGAAATGATCTGCGAGTAAATCTTCTCGCACAAAGAAAGCATTCACTCCCGAAAAACTACAAGCTACCAATTTATAACCCTTTTGATGACCAAGTTTTTCTAGAGCTTTCAAACTTGATCCCATATGACTATTATATTTCCATTGGTGACTGGGATTATACTGCATCACCCAACTGGATTCGGGGGGATAAATAGCATTATATTCAAGAATTACCACCCGGGGACGATAATTAGTAATTGCTTGCCAGACCCAATAATCATTACCATCAATATCAATGGATAATAAATCTAATTCTGTCGGTACATTGCCCTCTCGAAACAAGTCTTCAATATTTTCGGCAGTGATAAAAGTATTTTTTAAATTTAATTGTTGCTTAGCAATTAAATCTTCAAAAGATTGGCGAATACTTTTACAAAATCGCTCACTGCCTTCAATCCAATAACCTTGCCATCCTTTCACTAACAAATAGGTACTATTATTTTCTAAACCGTTGCCAACTCCAAATTCCACAAAGAATTTATTTGTGGTTCCAATGCGATTAAAAATTTCGCTAATAATGCCATCTTCCCCCGCTTGAGAAAAAACCTTAAATTCGTAGCGGTTTAGTTTTTTAGGGCTATCATATTTTGGGTTTTTATGCAAGTTTTCTAGCAGATAATTATCAATTTGTAACTCTGTTAGTATATCTTGATATTTTGAGGAGGAACTATTCAGAGACTTAAGGTTTTTGAGAATCTCTGGGATTGCTTGCCAAGGTGATGCCATACTTTTGAGAAAGTTTTTCATGGATTTTAACTACAATTAACGAGTATTTTTTGATTCGATGGGTTGTTTAGATAACACCTGTGAATAAGGGAGTCGGATAAGAATTTTTTTTGCCTAATATTGAAACACTTTCAACTGATAG
>NZ_CAIP01000328.1 GCF_000297435.1 Microcystis sp. T1-4
CCACACACCTACTTAAAACCTAATTGGTTAAGCTAAAAGCTTTGATGTGCTTAGTTTCTAACCTTCTTTTTAGGTGAGAGAATTGCCAGATTCTTTCTTTTGCCGTTCGGCGAGCTTTTGTCGAACGCTCGCCGAACGGCCGAAGCCTCTTGCATGAGTGACTCTTGCCTTCAGAACCTGATTACTGTTTACTGTTTACTGACCACTGAAAAAAACTCCCATCAACAGTGTCTCACTGATTACTGTTTACTGTTTACTGATTACTGTTTACTGTTTACTGAAACAACTCCCAACACTTAATATATGAAATGGACAGATAAGGATCAGATAATTATGCAAGGGATCGATCGACCCCTAGGCAAATATTATGCGGCACGATTGAAAGCTCAGGGAACCTGTTTAGTAGCGGGGGTGGCTAGTGGCCACGGTGGTGAGATAATCGCAGAGATACCAGTGTTTGATCTAGTGGCCGAGGCCGTTGCTGAAGCCGGGGAAATCAGGACCAGTTTAATTTTAGTCCCCCCCAATCAAGTCCTAGATGCGGCCTTAGAAGCGATCGCATCAGCCATTCCCCAATTAATTATCGTCACCCCAGGAGTTCCCCCCTTGGATCTGGTGGAATTATTAAAGATAGCTACTACCACCGGGACATTAATTCTCGGACCCGGCAGCCAGGGTGTAATTATTCCCAATTATCTTTGGTTGGGTATTTGTGAACCCAGTTTTTATCAATCGGGGACAATCGGTCTAATCACCCGCGGCGATCGCATAGGGGATGAAGTAGCGAAAACTCTAACAGCAGCGGGGTATGGTGAATCTATGGCGGTAAATTTGGGTACTGACGGCATTATTGGCTCCAATTTGTCCCAATGGTTGCAGGTTTTCGAGGAAGATGACAATACCGAGGCGATTCTCCTCGTCAGTCAGGTGGGAGGAAAGGCCGAAATCGAGGCAGCCAAATATATTGCCTCGGCGATCGAAAAACCAGTGATTGCCTATCTTGTCGGGTTAAATACAGCGATTGAAACCAATTTCGGCGATACAGAAACAATTATTTCTAACCAACTTTCCTACTCTGTTGCCGCTAAGAATACCAGAAAAGATAGCCTCCGTCATTTTCAAGAAGCTGGGGTGACAGTGGTGGAAAAATTAGCCGATTTACCCGCCTCTTTAGCTAAAGTCTTGTGCTGAATTTGACCCCATTGCCTCAATAATAAGCTGTTGACTACCTAAATTACTCGTTAAGACTGCACTGGAGTTGGGGGTACTGGAACTATCGAGGATATGGTTATATATTTTTCAGCTTACTAGCCGCCCTCTTTTCCTTCCCCCTTTATCCCGAACTGACGTTAATCATTAATCAGTAATCAGTGC
>NZ_CAIP01000327.1 GCF_000297435.1 Microcystis sp. T1-4
CGTCTTTGGTGTGACCGATAGCGGCGATCAAGTATTTGAATTAGATAATGTTAATAACGTCACTCAAAGTATCAATCAAGTACAAATTGTTTCCCAACCGGCGGATTTAGTTGTCACTGACGCAATTATTCCAACTACGGGAGAAGCTGGTAAGACAATTCAAGTGCAATGGACAGTGAAAAACCAGGGAACTGGGGATACCATTGTTAACAGTTGGAGCGATCGCCTTGTAGTTTCTAACGATGAGGTTTTAGGGGATGCAGATGATCTGACCCTCGCCAGCTTCACCCGCACCGGACTTTTAGCTCCCAATGGTACCTACAGTCGGACTGAAAGTGTTATCTTACCCTTTACCTTAGAAGGCAATTATCAGCTATTTGTCGTCACTGATTCGGCTAATAGCGTTTATGAAGGTAGCAATGA
Source organism: Microcystis sp. T1-4 (assembly GCF_000297435.1). Taxonomy (GTDB): domain Bacteria; phylum Cyanobacteriota; class Cyanobacteriia; order Cyanobacteriales; family Microcystaceae; genus Microcystis. Next base: position 424 of record NZ_CAIP01000327.1, read on the forward strand.
GGGAAATAATGCCTCTAGTGCTTTTCCCCTCACCATCTCTCGTGATACTCCCGATCTCCAAGTTACTAGCATTACTCTGCCAGATACCGTGACTCCCGGACAGCCGCTGACCCTCAATTGGACGGTGGCAAATTTGGGGGTAGGACGGACTAATAGCAATTATTGGTACGATCAGGTTTATTTGTCTTTAGATAAAAATGTCAGCGGTGATGACATTAATTTAGGGTCGGTTTATCGTTCAGGAGCCTTAGAGCCATCAGCAAGTTATAGTGCCACGGGTACTTTCTCCCTTCCTGTTAATTTGAACGGTAGTTACTATGTTCTGGTGCAAACTGACCGGGATAATAACGTTATTGAAGGTACATTTGAGAATAATAACGTTTTAGCCAGCGATAGTACCAGTGGAGGCGGTTCGGGAACCGGAACTTTACCGATTACTCCCGCTCCTTCTGCTGATCTGGCTGTCACTGCCGTGGATGCGCCGGAACAGGGAATTGCCGGACAATCTCTGAGTTTAACTTGGACGGTTGTTAATAATGATGCCAATACGGGTCAAAGTTGGTATGATGCCGTTTATCTATCCCGTGATCAAGTATTTGATCGCAACAGCGATA
>NZ_CAIP01000326.1 GCF_000297435.1 Microcystis sp. T1-4
CACTCCTTTAGAAGATAATGTTTCTACCACGAATGACGCCGGCGAGCTTGATTGTGATAATGGCATTAAAATTAATTAAAATAACTCCAAAAATCTTTTATTTTTGTTGATAAGTAAATGGTTATAATTATGAAGGGCGTGATTTGTAGGTTAATTCATCGTAGGGTTAATTCATGAATTAACCGCGATGGTAGGGTTAATTCATGAATTAACCCTACACTGATTATTGACTTTTATTTAAAGCTATGGTAGGCGCAAAAAAATCTCTCAATCTATCCTTACTTAAAACTCTTGGTTTAGTCGCCGTCATCGGTGGACTAATCATGGCTATTGTGGAAATGCAACAGGAAAAGGTGAAAACCTTGACCAAAGAAAAATTATTAGAGAGAAATTATCGTCAAGAATCTCGTCTAGAAAATGCTCAGGTTGAGTTATTAAAAAATATGCCAGCTTTTGGCTTTGATAATATGTTAGCCAATTGGTCAATGTTACAGTTTATACAATACTATGGCGATGGGGATGCTCGCCGGGAAACTGGTTACGGTTTAAGTCCCGATTTTATGGAAATTGTCACCAAAAATGACCCCAAATTTATCCGCGCCTATTTGATGATGTCCGTCGCTTCTTCTGTCAATGCCGGCAAACCGGAAAGAACCGTTGAGATTATGAATAAAGGTTTATCAAAACTAACTCCTGATGTTACCGATGCCTATTTTCTTTGGTTATATAAAGGAGTGGATGAACTATTATTTTTAGGTGATATTCCCGCAGCGAAAAAATCCTATCAAATGGCCGCCGATTGGGCGAAAATTGCCAGTAATGAATTTATCGAAAAATCCGCTAGGGGAACAGTGAAATTTTTAGAAACTAATCCCGATAGTCGCGCTCCTAGAGTCGGTGCTTGGATGTTAGTCTGGATAAATAGCAAAGATGAAGAAACCCGCAGGTTAGCTAAGGAAAATATCGAAAAATTGGGCGGTAAATTGGTGATTAATAATAATCAAGTGATGGCAATTCCCCCCAAAGATTAGGGTTTGACCTATTTTTCATCTTCCCAAAACTTATGATTTAATAAACCATCAATATCCTCAGCAAAGGGACAAATATCGGGAAAATTAGAGTCTGGATAATCCTCTTTCACCGCTTCTAAAGCTTCTCGATAACATTCTTCTAAAATCTCTATCATAAACCTTTTTAAACTAGGAGAATACTTAAATTCTTTCTTCAACTCCTTGCGAAAATTTCTAATTTCAATTTCCCACCCTCGATAACAATCGGGAAGAACCACATAACAACGTTTTAATAAATGTTCTAATAAACGAGTTAAAAAATTATCGACCGCTTTGCGTTGACTTTTCCCCAAAGACTCCACCTCCTCGATCAAATTCTCTAAATCAACTTGAGATAAATCCCCAGATTTTAATTGTTTGACGGTTGCTTCTATCCACAAAGCAAAATCTTGATCATACAGATTTTTTACCTTGGCTAAAGTCATAATTTTGACCTCCTCTGTTGACTAATTACCTTTATTTTACCGAAACTTGGCCAATTCAGACTAAATCCGGTTATTAAAGACTGATTATTTATTCCCCTTTTTGCATGAGTGTATGAGTAGAAAACGGGTTTCTCCGAGAAACCCGTTTTCTGTGCGTTACTCAACGGATTTAGTATTAAGTAGCTGGTTTTAATTAAATTAAAAATGGATTTTAGGTTCGATCCCCCCTTAAT
>NZ_CAIP01000325.1 GCF_000297435.1 Microcystis sp. T1-4
CTTTTGTTTGCTACCCTTAATCGCTTATGAGGTAAGCTAGGGAGCAGGGAAGTACAGGTTTTGGCTCTCATGGTAGGTTGATTCATGAATCAACCTACAAGGCACAACGTTTTGACGAATTTTCAGCTATATATTTCCGAGAAATCGACTAAAAACGTTGCTAGATAAGGATTTGAGAGAATGACATTTGAGAGGTTGCTTTAAAAGATTAACCCATTGTCAGTTAAAGCAACTGCTCTTTAGGTTGCCCAAAACCCCCCCTCGGTGAGCGGTTATGCGTCTATCCAGATGCTGCCGTCTTCGATGCGAAGGGGATAAACGGGTAAAGCTTGGGGTTGAGAAACTGCCGCCATCGCTTTGTTAACCACCGGGGGCCAAGTAATCCAGTCTTTGACAGCACCAGTACAGAGATCAAACGAACTACGATGCCAGGGACAAACGATCGCGCCGTCTTCGGTAATTTTGCCCTTCGTCATCGATAATTTTAAATGGGGACAACGATTACCGACGGCGTGGAATTGACCGTTATTGTTAATCAAGAGAATGGAATTTTCCCCCACTTTTACCACTTGACGGGCGCCGGGGGCAAGGGAATCTACAGATAGTACTTTTGTCCAACTCATATTTTTATTTAACTAAGGGAGAGATCGAGAATGGTTTCGGGGTAATTTTGGGCAATAATATCCTGTTTAGCCCATTGTTGGTAATCTTGCAACAATTGACTCATTAAACGCTGTTTAATGCGCAATAAAACCCCTTTTAGGAGACTATTGCCGGTGATTTCTAACAAGGGACGCGGGGTTAACCATAATGGCGGTGGTAGGGCGACTTTCACCTCAAGATTGGCTTTTCCCGCTAGATAGGTTTGATTATTTTTTTCCACAGGAGCGAGTTTGCCTTTAACATTGAGGCTAAAGCGATCGTTGATATAATCAATACCTTTGATCTGACAGTCTTCTGATTGCAAAAATATCGTCCCCCCAGAGGTGGCCCAGACATTGAGAATAACCGTGGGCTGAAAATAGTACATATTCAAGAAGTTTAGGGGACGCATTTTTAGGCGAAACCGATTCTCAGACAGGTGTTCTGTTAAGCTAGTCTCAACGATAGCCTGTACTAATCTTTGCGGTTGGCGCAGATAATGCTGAATCGGGATGGTTTGTTCAGCAACAACAATTTCTAGGGATTCGGCAGCGGTAAAAGTTACTTCCATAAGTTGGTTATCTTAAATTTGTCTCCCTTCTTAATTTTACTTTACAAAACTTATACTTTTCGACGGTCCAGATGTAGAAATTTTACCGCTAAGAGGGGACACAAACCAGATTTTTGCCCAAAGTTAGGCTTTTTTCAGTGATCAGTGATCAGTGGGGGGTTTTAAGTAAACAGTGGGGGAGAAGGGGAATTATGAATTATGAATTATGAAGTGGGAAGAATAAATAAAAATAATCTCCTGACTCGGAGAATTCTAGCCCAATGGTAGATGTTGGATTTTTACAGGAGTTCTATTTTCCGACAAAGATAAGCAAAAATTATCTATTGACTCCAAAAGCTTGAGAATATTTAAATTAACATTCCGCAATATTTACAAATTCTTAAGAATTAATTGAGAAAGATTTTTATTTAACAACGATGTTGTAATGGTTACAGCGATTTGATATAATTTCATGGTGGGTTACTTTGTGCTTTTTTGGGCAGCAATGGTTGAAACCCTTGCCACACCTACAAGGTGATCCTAATTAAAACGGGTAAATTAGTCAATTTCACCGACAACGACGATCTGT
>NZ_CAIP01000324.1 GCF_000297435.1 Microcystis sp. T1-4
CCCACAGCCCTAATTTTCCAAAATGCTGTCACCGAGTTAGCTGAAAATGTCAATGTCACCCCAGAATTTAAAGTCGCCGACCTCCTGATTGAAGATGATGGTTTAGGAACCAATAATCTCTTCCTCACAGGACGGGATAGGGAGCGCTTCTTAATTCAGAATTCGGCTCTTTTCTATGTCGGTTTTACTCCTAATTTTGAAGCTCAAAACAGTTACGAAGTCACCGTCAATGTCGATGATACAACCGTTGGTGTCACCCCCGATCTCACCCAAACCTTCACTTTAAACATCACCGATGTCAACGAAGCTCCCACAGCCCTAATTCTGGCCAATAGCACTAATACGATCGCTGAAAATACCGATACCAGTCAAGGTGTAAAAGTTGCCGATATTCAGATCAGCGATGATGCCTTGGGGACCAATAGCCTTTCTTTGTTGGGGAATGATCAGAGCAGTTTCCAGATTCGTGGCCGGGAATTATTCTTCATCGGTAAGGCTGATTTTGAAGCCCAAT
>NZ_CAIP01000323.1 GCF_000297435.1 Microcystis sp. T1-4
ATAGGCGGGGGGATCTACCTTAGCAATGACAATCCTCAAAGGGAAAATTTAGCGATCATGATTACCTGTCCTCGTTGTCAGCACAAGGTCGATAGTCAAGCCTTACAATGTCCCTACTGTGCTAATATTTTCAAGGCCTATGGTCATCCCGGTATGACCCTACATCAAGCCGTCACGGGTGAGTTTTTATGTGAAACCTGTCTTTATCATGGCGATGATAGCTGTAATTTTCCCCAACGTCCCTACGCTACCAGTTGCACTTTATACAAAAATAGCCAAATAATAGCCGAAAAAATTCCTCCTCTCCCGCTGCCTAGGGTTTTTAAAAATTGGTGTCTCAGAAATAAGGGATTATTGCTATTATTAACCCTGATTTTGGCCAGTATTGCTTTGGCTTTTATAAACTCACGTCGTTAATTTTTTTGCTGGCGATCAAGCCTTGATATAGGTCTAGATCGAACCAGAAAGTTGTGCCAATTCCCACTTCACTAATCAGATTAATTTGACTATAGTGTTTTTCAATAATATTTTTAACTATCGATAATCCTAATCCCGTCCCTTCTAGGGTATGAACGCGATTTTCTACCCGATAGAAGCGATCGAATATGGCACTTTGATCCTCGGCATCGATGCCAATACCAGTATCGGATACTTCTACGCGAATTTTGAGAGTTTCTTGGGGATTATCTCTGCTTATTTTATAGGCACGGATCACCACTTTACCGCCGGCAGGAGTAAATTTTAGGGAGTTACCAACTAGATTAGTTAATACCTGTAAGAGTAGATCATAATGGCCTAAAATTGGTAGTAAATTGGCTTCAATTTCCGAGCTTAATTCTAGTCCTTTATCCCTAGCATTGAGTTGATAGGTTCTTAGGGTTTGTTCGATTAATTGTCCGATATCGAGCGCATCTAAGTTATAGTTACGCGAGGATTCTAACCGAGAAAGATCGAGAACATCATTAACTAAACGAGTTAAGCGATCGGTTTCATGATTCGCGGTTTCTAAAAACTCTCTTTTTTCTGTATCGCTGAGATCCTCACCAAATTCTGTCAGGGTTTCAATAAAAGATTTGATGTTAAATAAAGGTGTTCTTAACTCATGGGAAACATTGCTAATAAATTGACTTTTTGCCTCATTTAATTCTGTTTCTCTGGTGATATCCTGTAGCGTCATGGCAATTCCCCGGACATTCTCCCGATACTGATCGAATACCTGAGTTAACAAAATGCGAATTGTGCAGGGTTTCGGGTAAGTTAAAGATAATCTAAATTCCGCTGGGGCATAGTTATTATTTTCCTGATTAATAACAGCATTTTTCTGATTTTGATTAGCGGTTTCTTCATTCTGGAGTGGTTCTCCCGCCGCAATTTGATAGAGGGGTTTAGTTAGTTTAACGGTTAACTCCGAGGGAAAAAGATGTAAAACATTTTTACCGATAATTTCCCGATCTTCCCAGCCAAATATTTCCCGAGCTGCTGGATTAATTAATAATAATTGAAAGTTAGTATCTAAGAGAATTGCTCCATCAGCAATAGTGGACATTAACGTATCTAGTTTCGCTTTTTCGGCGGTCATTTCTTCGATATTTTGTTCCTCGTATCGCTCCAATTTTTCCGCCATTTCATTAAAACTGAGAATTAATTCCCCTAACTCTCCTCCCAGGGGTAAATCAACGCGCTGCTTAAAATTTCCCGCTGCAATATTTTTTACCCCGACTAATAACTCCTTGATCGGTTTGGTGATAGTTAAAGCATTAAAAACTGCCCCGAGAATCACCATAGCCCAAATCGAGACAAAAACGGCAATAGTAACATCACGGGTTAGATTAGAAGAAGCCACCACAATAGCGTTAGGATTGATCCCGATCGCTAACACTCCCAAATATTTGCCTTCATGATTTAAGGGAACAAAGACATCGGTGACTTCACCGTCGGGGGTTTTATGCTGACGGATGAGGGGAGTTTCCCCATTTTCGCCATAATTTTCTGGTAATTGAATGCGACGCTCGATCGTCAGGGAGTTCTTAACTTCGGCGGTAGAATAGGGAATACCGAAAAATATTTCACCCTCCTCGTTAGCGTAGATTAAATAACGAACACTGGAGGTACTACTATAAAAACGGGCTGAAAAACGGGCTAAATCGGTTAAATTGTCCTCAGCAATGAGGGGGGAGACATTCGCGGCTAATAACAGCCCTAAATCCCGGCCAAAACGGGTATCATTGAGACGCACATCCTGCTGGATCGTGTTAACCGCCCAAAAGGTTAAACCACTCATCAACAAAGAAACGGCTAAAGTAGCCGCAGCCATTAATTTAGTTTGGAGGGTGAATTCGGACCACCAACGGGCGATCGCTTTTCGGAGAATGGGCAGAAAATTAAACACGGTTAGGCAGCATTAATCTGTATTCTTGACGACTCTATCGCTTAAATCGCGGGTTAACACGATCATCTTAACTCATTATTAAGCTGGTAGCCGTTAAACCAGCACTAATCAAAGCCTAAGTCTCCGAGAAAGTTAAGAAATGCCCAAAAGCGCCAATAGTTCTAATTTTAGCCACCCCCGGTACTTCTGTGGTGTAAATACTGAACACACCTAAATTTTGCCGTTGACTAGAGGTTTCGATCGCTGGTTTTAAGATTTGATTTTTGATCACATTTCTGGCTGCCACTGGCAAAGAATCGATCGAGTCACAGAGACTGATTTTCTCGCAAGCAATTTTGTCGGCATGAGCGAGGAGTTTTTCGGCGGCGTATTCGCTGTAAAGTTCTTGGGGGGGATTGGTAAATCCCATAATCCCCGCTATTACCCCCAGGGCGATCGCTCCCTTGAAGAAATTACCCCCCATAGCTACTTAGCTCCTTGATTTTGTCTTCTCACTCTAATTTTGACAAGACATTTTCGATCCGGCTAGGGGGCAGTGTTAATTTCTTAAACCAATACCGGGTGCATAGCACTCTAGTACATTTCCTGTGAGACTGCAGCTAATTAACAGATAATCACAGTGAGAACAGGCGGTGCTAACGAGATGGTGTTCTAAAATATGCTGTCTTTCGGCAAAATTTCCACAATTAGGACAGCGCACTTGTTGCAGGGTGATCATAGCAAACCTCATTAATTAGTTATCTTCTGTATATCAAGCTAGTTTTTCTTGATCCCAATCGGTTTAAGTCTATTTTTTCCTTGATCCCCATTATGAACTCGATCATCTGATCTTGCTAGTAATTTTTACTAAACTTTGCAATTTTTCTGGAAAATTTTAATAATTTCTTTCTGGTGTTTTTTACCTTGATCGGATAGGTATCGGTAATTTTGGGGAAGAGAAAACCAGAAAGTGAACTATTGATCCCTTACTGCTATAATTACGGCTGAGATTATTGATTATCCTATGAAGTACGCTCTGGTTCACGAGTGGTTAACCCCAAAGGCGACGGGGGGATCGGAATTAGTGGTTAGGGAGATTTTACAATGTCTAGAGGCGGATTTATACGCTTTGATCGATTTTGAGTCCACTAATCCCGATAGTTATCTCTATGGTCGCTCGATCGGGACAACTTTTCTGCAAAACTTCCCGAAAGCGAGAAATGGCGTACAAAAATACTTACCTTTTCTTCCCCTAGCGATCGAGCAGTTAAATTTAGAGGATTATGATATGATTTTATCCTCCTCCCATTGTGTGGCTAAAGGGGTGTTAATTCGACCGGATCAGGTGCACATTTGTTATTGTCACACTCCGATGCGTTATGCTTGGGATTTAACTTTTGACTATCTGGCTAATAGTAAGTTAGGACAGGGATTACCCGGTATTTTCACCCGTTATCTTTTGCATGGTTTGCGTCAGTGGGATGTGATTTCTGCTAATCGTGTGGACTATTTTCTGGCTAATTCCCACCACACCGCTAGACGAATTTGGCGCTGTTATCGACGGGAGGCAAAAGTTATTTATCCTCCCGTACAAATTGAGCGTTTTCCCTACCAAGAGAAAAAAGAAGATTTTTATTTAGTAGTCTCTCGTTTGGTTAGTTATAAAAAAGTCCCTTTAATTGTGGAGGCATTTAATCAATTGGGATTACCCCTAGTGGTTATTGGAGATGGTCCCCAGATGGCTTTAATCCGACATTTAGCAAGGGATAACATTCAGATTTTAGGGGCAGTGTCCGATCGAATGGTAGCAGAATATATGTCGAAAGCAAAAGCGTTTATTTATGCTGCTTGTGAGGATTTTGGTATTGCTTTAGTGGAAGCGCAAGCTTGTGGTACTCCCGTGATTGCATTTGCTGCCGGAGGTGCTTTAGAAACCGTGCGAGATCTGCGGGAAAATTCTCCCCAGGGAACAGGATTACTTTTTGGGGAACAAAATCCCCAATCTTTGGTAGAAGCAGTTAAATATTTTGTTGATCACGCTGATAAAATTGCTCCAGAAAATTGTCGGCAACAGGCTAATAGATTTACTCCTGAAATCTTTCAAAGTAACTATAGTTTATTTGTCGAGGAACATTCAATCTCTAAAATTTATTGCTAAATTTAATGATAGCCTTTATCTTAAGGGAGAGCTAGGAGGTTTTCGTTTTAGGGAGTCAGTCATCGGTCGTCGATAACAAATTAGGTTACAATTTATTTTGATGAGAAACGTTGTATTTCCTCAATGGTGGGAGTGCATCACCTGCGCTCAAAATGTAATAATATTATGGATATTTCTCGAAAGTAGATATCTAGCCAACGCTGATAGCTTACCGTGGTGATTGTGATGACAGAAAAGCGAGGATTATAGCCGTGCCTTGGAATCGAGTTAATCAATGGGTAGAAAGACGCTCTTTAGTGGCCTTAGAATCAGCTTATCAGAGAGCGCTGAAAATTAAAGCGATCGAAGATAAACATTTTGGGGGACAAAAAATTTCCCCGGCTGCCGTGGGAGGAAAAAGTGTTTATGATTACTTTCAAAGTACCCTAGAGCGAGAATTATTACAGATACGTCTCGATTTAACTCAAGTGCGTCTGGGTAATTTTATCAATCCGCAAACTAACCCAGAAAATAATAACATCCTAGAGACTTTAAAGGCGATCGAGGATATTATCGGTAAATATCGCCTAGACTTAGGGGAATTGCTGCCCCCATTACCGAATAATCAAACCCCAAATCTGCCTAATACCAATCTCACCGATGATAAACCCAGGGATAAAGATAACCAGATAATTTCTCCTGCAACTGGTAATAAATTTTTTAACTTCCAGCAAGAATTAACCCCCGAATACGAACAAACCGTTATTAAACAACTCCGTACCTTGCGACAACAGCAACGGATTGCTATTCGTTTTATCCTGATTATTATTTTAGTTCCTCTCTTGGTGCAGGTTATTAGTAGGAACTTTATTTTTAGCCCTGTTTTAAACTATTTTGGTGTGGATAGAGCGAAAATATCAGAAGTTTATATTTCTCAAGAAATTGGCGAAAAATATCTCAGGGAATTTGCTAGACTTCAAGAAATTGAAGAAATCAAGCACGTCTTAGGAGTAGCAAAAGTAGGGAATGAATCAGAAGAAACCTTTCGGGAACAGGTGCAAGAATTATTCAGAGAAGCTGGTTATGAAAGTCAAGATGGTTGGAAAAACTTACTATCGGATCTCACGGGATTAATAGCCTTTATTTCGATCTTAATTTTTGGTCGTCAACAATTGGCAATTACGCGAGCTTATGTTAGTCGCTATTTTCTCAGCTTAAATGATATCACCAAAGCCTTTATTTTTATTCTCTTTACCGATATATTTGTCGGTTTTCATTCGGCGGAGGGTTGGACGGTAATCTTAGAAACTTTGTTCCGGCACTTTGGTTGGCGCGAGAATATTACATTTATTAGCTTGTTTGTGGCCACTGTTCCCGTTATCCTAGATACCATCTTTAAACTATTAATATTTAATTATCTGACTCGTAAATCTCCCACCGCCGCAACTATCCTAGAAAAAATGAACCAGTAACGCCCTATGATCCTCAGTATTGCCGATACCTTCATTAAAAGACCCGTTCTGACCACAGTTTGCTCGATTTTAATCGTTTTGATCGGAGCGATCGCTGTTCCCTTTTTACCCCTAGAAAAACTGCCCCAGTTGGCATTTATTCAGGTAGCGGTAAATGCCAACTATTTGGGAACCGATGCCAAAACCGTACAGGATAACGTTACCACGGTACTCGATCGCCAGATTAACGGGACAGAACAGATTGTTTATATGCAGTCCCAGAGTACCAACACCGGACAAAGTACGGTGAATGTCTTTTTCCCGGTGGAAATGGATCGGAACATTGCCCAAGTCTTGGTACAAAACCGTGTCAGTACCGCGGCCGCTAGTTTACCGGAGGAAGTGAACCGGCAGGGGGTGACAACTAATACCCAATCCCCCAGCGTTACCCTTGCCTACGGGATTTCCGCCAAACCGGACGAAAAGGGCAATTATCCCTACGATACGGTCTTTTTAAGTAACTTTGTCGATCGAGTCATCGATGCCGAGATTCGCCGGATCGAGGGTGTTGGTAGTACGACCATCATCGGGGAGAGGGAATACGCCCTGCGTTTTTGGCTTAATCCCGATGCTTTAGCCGCTAGGGGTGTATCGGCGGAACAAGTAGTACAGGCAATCCGAGAACAGAATATTCAGGTGGGTGCGGGGACAATTGGCGGTGATCCCAGTCCCGATGATCAGCAATTCCAGATCGCGATTCGCGCCGTTGGTAGGGTGGCCACCGGGGAGGAAGCAGAAAATATCGTCGTCAAAGTCGGGGAAAATGGCGATTTAATCCGAATTAAAGACGTGGGACGCGCAGAAATCGGAGCGGAAAACTACAGTACCGCCGCCTATTTCGACAAATCCCCCGCCGTCGTCTATATCGTCTATCAGTTGCCCGGTTCCAACGCTTGGAATACTGCCAAACTGGTAAAAGAAAAAATGGCGGAACTAGAACCGAGTTTTCCCCCGGGGTTAAATATCGCCATTACCCTCGATAATACCGCCTTTGTCGCCGCTTCCCTGGAAGAAGCCGTTGGCACTTTGGTGGAGGCGATTTTACTGGTTATTCTCGTCATTTTTATCTTCCTTCAGGATTGGCGCACCACGATCATTCCGGCGATCGCTATTCCCGTATCTTTGATCGGAACCATGGCCGTCGCCCTAGCTTTAGGCTATTCTCTCAATAACCTCTCCTTGTTTGCCGTCATTCTAGCCACCGGGTTAGTGGTGGACGACGGGATCGTGGTTGTAGAAGCGGTATCGGAAAAATTACGGCAGGGAATGCGGCCATTGCAAGCTGCCCTCGATGCCATGGGCGAGTTAACCTCGGCGGTGATCGCTAGTTCTCTTGTACTACTAGCGGTTTTTATTCCCGTCACCTTCTTCCCCGGTACGGTGGGGATCGTTTATCGACAATTTGCCGTCATCATCTCCGCTTCAATTATCATCTCCACCTTTAACGCCCTCAGTTTTTCCCCCACCATGTCGGCGATTATCATGAAAGCGCCCCAACGCACCCGCGGACCCTTGGGACTGTTTTTCGAGGGCTTTAATCGGGGTTTCAACGCAGTTAAAGAAGGTTATCGACGCTCGATCGAATTTCTGATCCGAGTTCGCTTTCTGGTTTTACCCTTCTTTATCGCCGCCCTCTTTCTCACAGCTTGGAGTTACAACACCACTCCCCAGGGTTTTATCCCCGAAGAAGACCAAGGTTATGCCTTCGTTTTGGTGCAAGCACCCCCCGGGGTTTCCCTGCGCTACACCGACCAGGTTATCCGTCAGATTAACGAAGAAATTCTCGACGGTATCGAAGAAATCGATCACTTTGTCGGTATGGCGGGCTTTAGTTTTGCTGGAAGTGGTAGCAACCAAGGGCTATTTTTTGTCAAGTTAAAAGAATGGTCGGAACGGCCCGGGGAAGATAAGTCAGTTTTCGGCATTCTCAGGAAAATTAACCGAGAATTAGCCACTAAAGTCCGAGATGCTCGCGCTTTCGCCGTTAATGCGCCCCCTGTGGATGGATTAAGTTCTACCGGCGGTTTCGAGTTATTTATCCAAAACCGCGCTTCTTTCCCTATGGATGCTTTGATTGCCAACGCTAATAACGTCATGGCCGAGGCCCGGACAAGACCGGAATTATCGGGAATTTTCACCCAATTTACCACCGACACGCCGATGCTGGAACTTTCCATCAATCGCAACCAGCTACAGGCCCAAAACGTCGATATGCAGGCCGTTTTCGGTACCCTGCAAACCTATCTCGGTTCCAACTTCGTCAACCAATTCGTCTTAGGCGATCGCTTGTATCGAGTCTTTGCCCAAGCAGAAGCGGATTATCGTTCTAATCCCGAAGATATCAACCGTCTTTACGTCCGTTCCCGTACCGGGGCCAATATTCCCCTATCGGGTTTAGTTAGCGTCAAACGCTTCACCTATCCACCGATTATCACTAACTTTAACCTCTATCCCTCGATTAACGTTCAGGGTAATCCCGCTCCCGGTTTTAGTACGGGACAGGCGATCGCAGTGATGGAAGATGTTTGTCGGAAAGTCCTGCAGCCCGGTTTCGGTTACGCTTGGACGGGTACGGCTTTCCAAGAAAAAACTTCCGCCGGGGCTGCCCCAATTATCTTCGGATTAGCCTTTATCGTGGTTTTCCTAGTACTCGCGGCCCAGTACGAAAGCTACATTGACCCGATTATCATCATGATTACCGTTCCCCTAGCGATCCTGGGTGCCATGGGGGCCATACTGTTGCGGGCGAATTTACTACAAGTGGGTAGTCTCTTCCCGACGGTGAATAATAATATCTATGCTCAGGTGGCTTTGGTCATGTTGATCGGTTTAGCGGCAAAAAATGCGATTTTAATCGTGGAATTCGCTAACCAGTCCCGTACTTTGGGTTTAAGTATTCCCGATGCGGCAGCCCGGGCCTCGACGGAACGCTTAAGACCGATTCTGATGACGGCTATTTCCGGTTTAGTCGGTTTCTTGCCCTTGGTTATCGCTTCCGGTGCCGGGGCGATGAGTCGTTGGTCCCTGGGAACTGCAATCCTAGGCGGTTATCTGATTTCCACGGTGTTGAGTTTATTTCTCGTCCCGGTGTTGTATGTGCTGATCAAACAGTTCGAGGCCCGATTCCTCTCCTCGAAACCCCCCAAAGATGGCGGTTCTGGCAATAGTAAAACTCCTTCTCTCGGTGGCGAAAGAAATACATCAGAAACCCCCATAGAAGAAGGGGTCATTTCCTCTTTGAAAATCTCTCCTCAGTCCCCGAATGACTAGGGTGTTAGGAGACTTTTTCAGTGATCAGTAATCAGTAATCAGTAAACAGTAATCACTGAAAAGAAAAAAGAAAGCCCCGCAATTGCCACTTAATACTGATAACTGATAACTGATAACTGATAACTGATAACTGATAACTGATAACTGATAACTGATAACTGATAACTGAAAATAATGAGTCTAGAATCTACTGCTAACGAGGCGATCGCTCATAATTTAGAGCAATTCCTGCTAGTTTTGACCATTTCCTTGAGTGTCGCCACTTTATCGAGAACCGTTGCCTTCCTCCGCAAAATTCCCTACACCCTGCTGTTAGTTATTGTCGGTATGGGTTTAGCTTTTTTAGATTTGCGTCTAGTTAATCTTTCCCCGGAATTAATTCTGGAAATTTTTCTGCCTCCCCTCCTTTTTGAAGCCGCTTGGAATATTCCTTGGGCTAAATTAAAGGAATATTGGGTTACTATCGTCCTTTTTGCCGTTATCGGGGTGATTATCTCCGTTTTGGGAGTCGCCTATCCCCTACATATTTTTGCCAATTTACCCCTATCGATCGCTTTTCTGTTGGGTGCTGCCCTAGCTGCCACCGATCCCGTCTCTGTGATTGCCCTATTTAAAGAATTGGGGGCCAGTAAAAAACTGACGATCCTGATGGAAGGGGAAAGTCTCTTTAATGATGGGGTCGCTGTGGTGGCTTTTGTCCTCTTGGTGGGGATTCCCTTGGGAGTCGATACCTTTTCCGTCCCCGTGACGATCGCTCGTTTCTGCACCTTTGTGGGGATTGGCATCGGTGTGGGTTGCGTGATCGGTTTCGGCATTTCCTACCTTACCCAACGCTTCGATCTGCCTTTTGTGGAACAGTCTCTCACCCTAGTTTCTGCCTATGGAACCTATCTCGTCACGGAAAAATTAGGCGGATCCGGTGTGATTGGGGTGGTAATTGTCGGGATTATTCTCGGTAATCTCGGTTCGCGCATTGGTATGAGTCCCCGCACGCGCCTGGTAGTTAGCGAATTTTGGGAATTTATCGCCTTTTTTGTCAATTCCATCATCTTTTTACTGATCGGTGATCAAACTCGTTTTGAGAGTCTCGGCAGTCACTTAACCGGGATTTTAATAGCGATCGCCGCTATGGTGGTTTCCCGTCTGTTCTCAATTTTTGGACTAGGGGGAATTAGTAACCTAATTACGGGTAATAGGATCAGTTTCAAGGAAAGAACGGTGTTATGGTGGGGAGGATTGCGCGGTTCGGTTTCGATCGCCCTAGCGTTAAGTGTTCCTACCTCTATCCCCTACCGTCAAGAAATTATTGACGTGGTTTTTGGGGTGGTTTTATTTACTTTATTGGTGCAAGGATTATCTATACAATGGCTGTTAAATGCCCTCAATCTTATTGGTGATCAACCGATTCGGAGCGAATATTCGGCCTTAATTGCTCGTCAGATTGCTTTAACTAGGGTGTCTAATTATCTGCAACAACCAGAACGTTTTCCCGATATCGATCCCGAATTTTATCGCGACAAAAAAACTCTGGTGGAAGGACAATTAAAGTCCTTGGGCGATCAGTTGCAAAAATTACTACAGGAAAACCCACAATTAAAAGACGTGGTGGCCGAACAATTTCAAGATACTTTACTTGATATCGAAGCTAATACCTACGCAGAACTAATTCGAGCCGGTCGTTTAAATGAAAATCTCGTTCCCCTTTTAGTCGAGGTAGAAAAAGAAAAAGAGATGGTTTAATCATAGATTTCTGGCAAAAATCCAAAATCTTCGGATATCTTATTCTTTGTGTGATGAGTTTAACTCACATAGGCTCGATCGATCTTTGTGTCCTCTGTGTCTCTGTGGTTCCTTCCACTCCCTCGCCAGCAGGACTGTATCTTAGAATACATTTTACCCACCAAATCCAAAAGAGCCGATATTTTGACTCGATAGCTGCTCGATAACTTAATTTTGCAGAGCAAGTCATGGAAAATCAAAGAATTTTTGCTAAAAATTGCTGAGTTCGATCGGATTGAGGATTATTAAAAAATTCTGCTGGGGGGGCAATTTCCAAAATTAAACCCTGATCCATAAATACCACTCGATCGGCCACTTCTCGCGCGAATCCTACCTCGTGGGTGACACAAACCATGGTCATCCCCGATTTGGCTAAACTTTGCATCGTTTCCAAGACTTCTCGCACCATTTCTGGGTCTAAAGCTGAGGTGGGTTCATCGAATAACATCACCTTCGGCTGCATGGCCAAAGCGCGAACGATCGCCACCCGCTGCTGTTGTCCTCCCGATAACTGAGGGGGATATTTAAGCGCTTGTTCGAGAATACCAACTTTTTCGAGGAGTTTTCTCGCTATTTCCTCCGCTTGCGCTTTTTTCCAACCGCGCACCCACATCGGCCCGAGGGTGACATTATCTAATACCGTCAGATGGGGAAATAGGTTAAATTGTTGAAAAACCATGCCAACTTCCTGACGGATTGCCTCGATATTTTTGAGGTTGTGGGACACAGTTATTCCGTCAATAATAATGCGGCCTTTTTGATAGGATTCTAACCCGTTAAAAGTGCGGATAAAGGTGGATTTTCCCGAACCAGACGGACCCATAATCACGACCACTTCCTGTTTATTCACAGTGAGATTGACTCCCCGCAAAGCATGAAAGCGGTTATCATACCATTTTTCCACAGCTTCGGCAATTATAATCGGTTCACTGTTGTGAGAGTCCATATTTTTGAGAGTTTATTGATTATCTGTATCGGGAAACCACTGTTTCTCAAGAATTTGTGTCAGAGAGTAGGGACAAATTATCGGTAAATTTTTTAATCCTGTCTTTTTTTCGGCAATTAAGCGGGCATTTTCATAGATATTCTCTAACTCTAGTTCTAGAAATTTGCTTAAATTGGTGGTGAGCTTATCTTCTAATTGTACTCGAACAGGGATAATCTCTGCCGCCCAATGATTACTATTTCTTTCTTTTTCTGTTGTCCAAAATTGATAAATTAGGAGATGGATTATTATTTGTAAACTTAAACTTTTAACAGCAGTTTTTTCGCTTCGTCCCAAAGCTGCCAACTCCTCGATTAAATGTTCGTAATCTACCCGATCGAACTGACGATTTTTTAATAACTCGATCGTCTCGCTTAACCAGCGATCATACTCCCGTTCATAAAGCTGTTCTAAAGCAAGCATTATCTTTGATCAAATGGCGACATAAGAAAAATAACCCGTTCCTAGAAATGATAGCACAAAATATCCGGATGGCACTGGATTAGTGTAAATATTTGTGAATCAATGATGATGACAGTAAAAAATGCTTGACCCTGATGTAAAAAAAAGGTTAAATTATGGTTAGGCTGAGAACCCACACATCCTAGATAATGAGGCTATCATGGAAATCGATAAACTCAAAGAAATTGCTCAAAAAGTTGAAACCTCTCGTTCTCAAATCCAAAACGAACAGGCAACCAAAACAGCTTTTATTATGCCTTTTTTGCAAGCATGGGGTTACGATGTGTTCAATCCCATGGAAGTTCACCCCGAATATAGTGCCGATTTAACTGGATTAAAAGGAGAAAAAGTAGATTATGCTATTTGTTTGGACAATCAACCGATTATTTTGATGGAATGTAAAAGCTGTCATCAAAATCTTGAGCATCCTAAACATAGTTCCCAACTGCATCGATATTTTAATGCAACTGGAGCTAACTTTGGAGTTTTAACTAATGGGATTATCTATCGGTTTTATACGGATATCGTCAAGGATAATATCATGGACAATAAGCCATTTTTTGAGTTTAACATTCTCGACTTTGACGACTCTTCTGTTAACGAATTAAAACGTTTTTCTAAATCTAGCACTAGCACATCTGACTTCAATTCTGGCAAAATAAAAGAGGCTGCTCGCAATTTATTGTACACCAAAGAAGTTAAAAAAGTGATTGCCCAGCAATTAAATGATCCTTCCCCCGAATTTGTTAAGTTTTTTGTTAGTCATGTGTATTCTGGAGTGAGAACTGCATTGGTTGTTGAAAAATTCACAGAAATTATTAAGCATTCTCTCAAAGAGTATATCAATGATATCATCAAAAAAACTGGACAAAATCCTCCTGATACACCAGCAGAAGATACTCCACCAGAAGAAACAGAGGAACCTGAAATTAATCCCGAAAAACTGGAAGTATTTTACATTATTAAATCAATTCTACGGGAAGAAATCAATACCGCACGGATTCAATACAAAGACACTAGAAGTTATTTTGGTATCAACTTAGATGGAAAACCAACTAAAACAGTCTGTCGTCTGTGCTTCAATGAAAAAACTGGCAAGAAATCAATCAGTATTCCCGATAACTTTGAAACTGGTAAAAAAGCAACCACGAATATAGACAGTCTTGATGAAATTTATGGAGTCGCTGAATTTCTGAAATCTCGCATCCGCTATCTGACTCAAGATACTTAGAGAAGCAGGTGAGAAAAAACATAAAGTATCTAAAATAATTATTCCTTATCCCTTTAATGACCGATAGGGGTTTTCAATGATATAATTTTTAGTAATCGCTAACTATGCAAAATTTTATCTAGGGATAGAAAGTTACGGTTAAGTAAGTGGTCATGAAAAGGAGACAGGAGATAGAACATTATAATAAAAGTTTTCTCTCCAGTTAAGGTCAAAAAATTCTAGCTGGGAGTTATCTAAGTGTGATCAAGCTTGACACAGTCAAATTAAGGTGTTACCATATTGGGCATGATTTGTGCAGATGTTAAAATTTTTGTTTTGCGGTAGTCTATGAATTTAACAAGTTTACCAATGTCTCTTGATGAGGTGCCTTTACCTAGTTCTTTGCCGCCAGTTATTTTAACAGTTTTTACTCGTTCCGACCTACTCAAGGAAGTTTTAAGTATCTTCTGGTTTCTGTGTGGAAACGAGGTTTATACTGATAGTTTCTTCCACAAAATAGTCCTAAAAGTATTGCCCAGTAAGCATTTAACCTTACATAAGCAAAAATTATCACACAAAGTCGAGAAGATCCGTTTTAAAGGGTTTAACCCAACAGATTCTATCTGCGTCGCCTAGAATTTGTGAAGCTATTTATGGCTCACTCCCCCTTTAGTTTGAAAAGAGCTCGCCGTCGCCTAGGTTTATAGTTTAGTAGATACTTAATAGAAAATATGAATAGCTCTAGAAAATTTCTGATTTGTAAAGGTTCCTCTGGCATGGGAAACCGAATTCTGGCCGCCTGTGGTGCAATAATCTATAGTGAAATTAGTAATCGCCAGTTAGTTATTGATTGGCGGGATAATACTTATTGTCATGACGATATCAACTCCTTCCCTCTATTTTTTAACTGTCCAAAGACCGTTTCAGTAGAATCTATACCTGATACCAAGTCTGTCTATCCTGAGATATGGATTGATAAGTTAGATCAATCTTTTGGTGGACTAAGAAAAGATTTAAGGATTTCGGATCAATCTATGTCGGTTGAATTATCTAGAACAAATTATGAGAGTGAGATTCTGGTTTTCTGTGCCTATACTCATAAAATCAACCAGATGAGACAACTCTTTCATGGGAAGTTCGATTACTTGGCAAAAATGGATGATCGTACTATTATCAAACAGGTATTAAACTCTCATCTAAGCCTGAAACCTGAAATTGTTCAGTCTATCGAAGATTTCCGATCATCTTACTTTGGAGTGAATACCCTAGGCGTTCATGTTAGATATACAGACATGAAGATTCCTTTAGATAAGCTAATTACTAATACTAAAAAAATCAACAAAAACAATAAATTTAACAGCATTTTCTTGGCGACAGATTCTCAAGAAGTTGTTGAAAAATTTCAAGAGGAGTTCCCAAATATTATCACCACACCAAAATGGTTTCCACCATCGGGAGAAAGAATGCACCAGAACTGGGATCAATGTCCTGATCGCGTTCAAAATGGCATAGAAGCATTAATGGATATGTATTTGTTAGCCAGTTGCAATGATTTGATTTTTTCTTCTCAGTCCTCCTTTGGTTTAGTGGCATCAATCCTAAGTAAAGCGAGGAAGCAACATCTCCACGATGTGAATTCTTCTTCATTCATTGAAAAAGTCAAAGCTAAAATTAGAGGTATTGTCAAATAGTTTGTACGAGCAATTAACCCGAACCAACCTTAATGATGTCTATGCCATGGCAAACTTGGGGAGTTACCAACTAATGCTTAATTCTTTCAATCGCCTTTTCTCGCCTTTAGTATCTAGCGTTTTAATTACCATAATTATCTCCAGTTGTCAAGGTGCAAATGTATTAACTTCGGCGAATAATTCCCAGAGAAATCAATGGCAAAAAGTGACCGTAATCGAGGGTTTAGAGCATCCCTGGTCGATGGTTTGGCTACCTAACGGGGAAATCCTGATCACAGAGCGTCCCGGTCGTTTAAGAGTGGTTAGAGAGGGCAAATTAGAACCAAAAGCCATCGCTGGAGTTCCCGAAGTTTTTGCCGTCGGACAAGGAGGATTGCTCGATGTGGCAATTCATCCCCAATTTGCCCAAAATCGCTGGATTTATCTAACTTATGCCCACGGAGACCAGGAGGCTAATCGTACCCGCGTCGCTCGTGCGGTTTATGATGGTACAAGTTTGCGAGATTTGCAGGTTATTTTTGAAGTTTCCCAGGCAAAAACCGGCTCTCAACACTTCGGTTCGCGGTTATTATGGCTACCGGATGGCACTTTATTGGTAGCGATTGGGGACGGGGGTAATCCTCCCCTACAATTAGCGGGAGATTTAATTAGAAAACAGTCCCAAAATCTGCAAAGTCATTTAGGTAAAATTATCCGCATCAATGACGATGGTTCTATACCGAAAGATAATCCTTTTGCGGGTTCTAAAATTTGGAGTTATGGCCATCGGAATATTCAAGGAATCAGCTTTGATCCGATGACTAGAAGAGTCTGGGCAACAGAACACGGAGCGAAAGGAGGGGATGAATTAAATTTAATTGAAAAAGGTAAAAATTATGGTTGGCCAGTGGTTTCTGCTAGTCAAGAGTACGGCACTAATACCCCGGTTTCCCGCGAAAAATCTCGCCCCGGTATGATCGATCCGAAAACAATTTGGACACCTGCGATCGCTCCTTCGGGATTGGTCTTTTATACCAGTAATCGTTTTCCTGATTGGCAGGGAAATTTATTCGCCGGTGGTTTAGTTTCCAGGGATATTCGCCGTCTGTCAGTGAATAAATCCGGTGAAATTATCAATCAAGAAGCGATTCCCATCGGTCAGAGGGTGCGGGATGTGCGTCAAGGTCCTGATGGATTTTTATACCTGCTCACCGATGAAGGTAACGGCCAATTAATTCGCCTTGAACCGCCATCTAATTTGTAAAAGTTCACAGAAATTATTATGGAAACCTTGAAGATTTTTTAGCGACTTCTAGTATAGTTATGTTTGTACGGGAGCAAGCACTCGATTTATGAAGAAAATTTTACAGTTAGTGGGACTGGGTTGCATATTACCTATGTTCCTCGCCAGTGCAAGTTTAGCGGAAACAGTGGTGGAAAAAGTGGCTCGCACGGGATTTTTGACCGTAGGAACCCGTTTTGATGCGATTCCCTACTCCTACATCAATGATAAGGGGGAATTAGTCGGCTATTCTATGGATGTGTTGGAACGAATTAGAAAACGATTGCAAACTCGTCTCGGTCGTCCCGTCACCCTGCAAATGGTGGAAGCGAACCAACCCGGAGAGAAAATTAATCTCATTCGTAGCGGGGACATCGATATCGCCTGTAGTACGGCTTTTACTTGGGAAAGGGCGAAAGTGGTCGATTTTTCCATCAGTTACAGCATTTCTGGGATTAGGATTTTAGCCAAAAAGGGTAGCAATCTCTCCACTCCTCAATCCCTAATCGGTAAACGCATCGCCTTGGTTCCCACTTCTGCGGCCGTGGATGTGATTAAATTAGTACAACCGCAGGCAACAATTGTTACTACCTACAGCACCGTAGAAGAAGCGATCGAAGCTTTAAAAACTGGTAAAATTGACGCAATAGCGGGGGATAGCATTTCTTTAGCGGGAACAATCCTCAGAGATAACCCTCAAGCTTACGAAATCGTCCCCGAAGAAGCTCTAGCTAATTTTGGCATTGCTTGCATGGTTCCTGAAAATAACTCTACTTTTTTGGATGATGTCAACTATGCCATTGTTAAAATGATGCAGGATTACATCACCAATGATACGGCCACCGTTAGTCAAATCGATCGCTGGTTCGGTAGTCAAGGCATGGTTCCCATCCCCCCAGAATTATTAAAGGGGTTTTTTGCCTTCAAAGTTATCGAACACGCCCAAATTAATCCCCAAGAAGCCAAATAGGAGCAGAAATTCAGGTGAATATCAGCAATAAAACCGGTTTAGTCGGCTTTCTTCTCGCTTTATCTGCCTTCGGTCTGACTAGCACTGCCCAGGCTGCCTCAGAGGAGGCTAATCCCATTGAAGCGCGTTTAAGTCGTCTATCTAGCGCTGTACGCGAACGAGTTAACCAACTGCCAGAAGGTACTGCCGACCCTAGTTTACAAGCTTTAGGCTGGGGAGATGGTGGCAATCGCGGTTGGGGGAATAGTCGTGCCGGTGGTTGGGTAGATGGTCGCGGTGGTAGTTTCGTTAATGCGCGGCCTTGGCGCAATGGTTGGTCTGACGGTGGTGGTTTCTTTAATTCCCGACCGCGCTGGGGTAATGGTGGCGGTTTCTTAAATCGTTGGTAAGTAAGGTTGGGTGAGGGGATAACTTTATCCTCGTCCCCACCCTGGTTTGACGATGAAATCTCGGGTTATTATTTTGAGGCTGAAAGACTCCATCAAGGCGAAAGGGAAGTTGTTTGACTTCCACTGAGTCAAAGCGGTAGTTATTATGGATAAGTAGCTAGACACAATTGATTGCACATATCTAACTAGGGTTTATAACTGGGAAAATCGATATAACCTTCCTTGTCAAAAGAATACCAATCTTTCATCTCAGCATCGGGATTAAGGGGCCAATTATTGGCGAATCTTTCCACCAAATCGGGATTACTGATATAGGGGCGACCGAAAGCAATTAAATCCGCATCTCCTAACTTAATAGCGGCTTCAGCAGTTTCTTTTGTATAACCACAATTGCCGATTAAAGCACTATTAAAAACAGCCCGAAACTCGGATAAAAGCATCGGTTGACCCTTTTCATGAAAACCAAAAGCCAAGCCATCTAGCAGATGCAAATAAGCTAAATTGTACTCATTTAATCTTTGGGCAACATAGAGAAAAGTTTCTCGAAAATCCTCGGAACCCATGTCATTATAAACCCCATTGGGAGACAGACGCACCCCCACCCGATGACTGGGAAAAACAGTTAAAATTGCCTCGACTACTTCCTGTAAAAAACGATAGCGATTTTCTAAACTGCCACCGTATTTATCCTGACGCTGATTAGTGGCCGATTGTAGAAAAGTATCGATTAAATAACCATTAGCCCCATGGATTTCTATGCCATCAAACCCCGCTAATTTTGCCCTCTGAGCGGCTTGGCGGTAATCGGCGACAATTGTGGGGATTTCCTCGGTTTCTAAGGCTCTAGGGGTCTCGTAGGGCTGTTTACCTATGGGTGTGTACGACTCCCCCTTAATCCTAATTGCGGAAGGGGCAACGGGTAAAGCCCGATTTTCCTGAAAACTAGGATGAGAAGCGCGACCACAGTGCCACAATTGACAAAAAAGTGGTGTTCCTTTTCTTTGGGCGATTTTTGTCACCATTTGCCATGCTTGCGCTTGTTCATCGGTGTAGATACCGGGGGTATTTTGCCAACCGTTAGCTTGGGGAGAAATTACCGTCGCTTCCGTAATCATTAATCCCGCGCTGGCCCTTTGCCGGTAATACTCGGCCATTATCTCATTAGCAAGACGTTTTTCTCCGGCTCGCGCTCGCGTCATGGGAGCAAGCACAAGACGATTTTCTAAGTTTAAATCTCCCAATTTAAATTGACTTAAAAGAGCTAGGGAAGTAGTGAAGGCAGTCATCGAATTTGCCGATAGAGAATTTAGGTTAATTTTACCGCAATTAGTTAAAACCAGACAATCGCACCCGAAGATGATTGACTGTCTATCTGCGAGATTGTCCCTCTCCTAAGGGAGGAGAATTAATCGGACAAATAGCTGAATATAATTGATTTTGGTCATAAATTTGACTATAATTACCAGTTATTTAATTTATTTATTGTCGAAAATTAAAGAGACATAAACTATATTTTTTATAGTTGATTTATGATAAATTTCTTGGTAATTTTGGGATCATAAATATTGCTTAAATCTCAAGAGATAGGAACCTAAACTATCCAATCGGCCAAATAATACTACAGATCGATCTATCCCAAATTATGTATGAGGGAACTACCCCCATTCCATCACCTCCTTGACCATTTCTCTCAAGTCATCCTTCTTGGTTTTTCCCTGCCGCTTGTCATAAAGACGAAAATTAATAGGAGAAAATTTTTTGTCCATGTCGGTATAAAATTGTCTAACTACGCTTATGTTTACCTGACCATAAATAGTCATGGTCGAGATGTCTAGTAACTCGTGTTTTACCGATAAAACAGACTGACTAGGGACTGAAACCTCTACTATTCGGAGCTTGCGAATTTTAAGAGGGTTTGTCAGAATCAGGATTTTTTAGCAAACCTACCCAAAAATACCCAAAAGAGGCAAACAGCCTCTACATTGCGTTGATAAAAATGGTAAAACACGGGTTTTTAGCAAGCATCGTGCATTCAATTGTGCTAATCTCCAAAAAATAGCTATTTTTTCACAATTTATTTAGAACTAATTTATTAGTAAAAAAAGATGTTAAAACAGTCTTGATCGACTTGGGCTTTGTGGCTAGTATGTAAAGCATATAGCTTCTTCATTGGAGACACCTGAATGAAAGCCCTATTACTATGGCCGCTGATGCCCAACTCCTTTTGGTCCTATCAAGAGACTTTAGATCTAGCCGGTTTAAGATCAACCAATCCGCCCCTGGGTTTAATTACGGTGGCAGCCCTGTTACCATCGGATTGGGAAATCCGGTTTGTTGATCGCAATGTCAGATTAGAAACGGCTTCGGATTGGGAGTGGTGCGATTTGGTAATCATCTCCGCCATGATCATTCAGAAAAAGGACTTTCAAGAATTGATTGCCAAAGGGTTGCAGTTGGGTAAAAAAGTGGCTGTAGGCGGGCCTTACCCCACCTCCTATCCAGAAGTTGCCCAAAAAGCTGGGGCAGATTACCTGATTCTCGATGAAGGAGAACTGACAATCCCTCTGTTCCTGGCGGCCCTGGAGCGGGGTGAACCGAGTGGTGTCTTTAGAGCCAGTGAGAAACCAGATGTAACCATGACACCGATCGCCCGCTATGATTTACTAGATCTGGATGCCTATCTGGCGATTACCGTGCAGTTTTCTCGCGGTTGCCCCTTTCAATGCGAATTTTGTGACATCATCAACCTCTATGGCCGCAAACCTCGCACCAAAACCCCAGAACAAATGTTGGCTGAGTTGGAGACGTTATACCAACTGGGCTGGAGGCGCTACATTTTTGTTGTCGATGACAACTTCATTGGCAATAAGCGGAATGCCAAGGTGTTTCTGCGGGAGTTGATCCCCTGGATGGAACAACACCAGTATCCCTTTAAACTGATTACGGAAGCTTCCCTTAATCTGGCCGAAGACAGCGAACTGATTGAGTTAATGGTCAAGGCCGGCTTTGTGCTGGTGTTTATGGGGATTGAGACACCAGATACCGATAGCTTAATGGGCATTAACAAGGTTCAAAACACCCGCCAATCCCTGATCGAATCCTGTCACAAAATTACCCGCATGGGGCTGCAGATTATGTCTGGCTTCATTATCGGTTTTGACAATGAGAAATCTGGCGCAGGGCAGCGGATCAAAGATTTTATTATGGAGGCGAGTATTCCCCAGGGGCAGTTTAGCCTGCTCCAGGCACTGCAAAATACTGCCCTGTGGAATCGCCTGCAACGGGAAGGTCGTCTGGTGGATGGCATGGGTACTTTCCATCAGGGAGCGATGATGAACTTTGAGCCAACTCGCCCGGTGGAAGAGATTACCGAAGAATACATCGATGCTTTCTGGGAAATCTACGAGCCTGTTAACTACCTGAAACGAACCTTCAACCATTTCATGATGATGGGGGGATGGCGCGGCAAATCGAACCGTAAATTAGATTGGCAACAGTGGCAATTGTTCCGTTCCTTGCTCTGGCGGCAGGGGATTGTCCGACCGACGCGGTTCCGTTTCTGGTGGCAACTGGCGGTGATTGCTTGGGTCAAGCCCCGTCTGCTAGAAGAGTATCTAGCGACCCTAGGGATAGGTGAGCATTTTTTTGCCTATCGCTATGAAGTAAGAGAACAATTGCTAAAACAACTAGCCGATTTGAAGCAACAGAAAGCAAGGATGACAGAAGCTGGCCCTTTAAATCCACCGATAGCGGCATAAACTAAACTTATACCAATATGGGTGGTGGCTCATTTGATCGCAGAGATTTTGGCAAATTTTCCTTTTTAGGATGGTTTTCCTGAGTTGAGATTCTCCCCCCTTACTTAAAGTAAGGGGGAAAAAAAATCAATTGGCACGCTGTTCAATCAACAGTTGGTAAGCATGATTAAAATCAGCCGTTGTAATGCGAATCTCAGTTGGGTCAGTCATTCCCTGATGACGATAACGACGAATTGCCATCAGTGCCGCTTGGTTACATAATAACGCTAAATCTGCGCCATTCCAGCCTTCGGTTGCCTCGGCCCAATGGCCTAAATCCACATCCTCTAAAGGACGTTCATCATTATGGACCCCCAGAATTGCTAAACGACTAGAGGCATTCGGTAAATCAACTTTTAACTGTAAATCCAAACGTCCCGCTCGCAATAAGGCTGGATCTAAGGCATCTGGGCGATTAGTGGCTCCAATCACTAAAATCGTTGCCCCCGTTTGCAACCCATCTAACTCCGTGAGGATTTGTCCCACAACCCGGTCACTCACTCCCGAATCCCCACTATAACGACCTCTTGCCGGCGCTAAAGTATCAATTTCATCAATAAAAACCACACAAGGTGCTGCCTGACGAGCTTTGGCAAACAACTCACGCACTGCCTGTTCACTGGCCCCCACCCATTTACTCAAAAGCTCAGGTCCATTAATACTAATAAAATTAGCTCGCGCCTGAGATGCAACCGCTTTGGCCAATAAGGTTTTTCCCGTTCCAGGGGGACCCCAAAGTAAAATACCTTTGGGAGCTTGGGCTTTGGTTTGCGTATATAATTGCGGATGGAGTAATGCCCCTTCCACAGACTCCTGTAGGGTTTGTTTAATCTGTTCAAGTCCGCCAATATTGTCCCAGGCCACATGGGGAGATTCCACCTCCACAGAGCGCAATACCGCCGGTTTAACTTCTTTAAGGGCTTGCAAAAAGTCGGCTTGGACTACCGTCATTGTTTCTGGAATTCGCGAGTCAATCGTAGGAACCTGGCGCCGCAAAGCACTATAGGCCGCTTTCTGGCAAACGGCTTTTAAATCTGACCCGACAAATCCCACCGCATTATCGGCAATCAGATCTAAGGAAACTGATTCATCTAGGGGCATGGAACGGGTGAGAATTTGCAGGATTTCTAAACGGCCCTTGCGGTCAGGCACCCGAAAGAGGACTTCTCGGTCAAACCGTCCGGGGCGACGGAGGGCGGGGTCAAGATGGTCGGGACGGTTTGTCGCCGCTAGAACAATCACCCCCTGGCTTTGGGCAAAGCCATCCATTAAACCGAGCAATTGGGCCACCAGTCTTTTTTCGACTTCCCCTTCAACTTTACTGCGGTCGGGTGCCATGCTATCAATTTCGTCAATAAAAACGATACAAGGCGCATTCTTACTGGCTTTCTCAAAAATTCCCCGCAGTTTTTGCTCAGCCTCCCCATAATATTTGCTGATCACCTCTGGTCCGACTAAGGCAATATAGTTAACACCGAGTTCTTCGGCCAAAGCACGGGCAGTCAGGGTTTTACCGGTTCCAGGGGGGCCGACTAAGAGAACGCCGCGAGTGGGTTCAAGTCCTAACTTGGCCAATAAGTCGGGGCGTTTCAGAGGAATGGCAATTAGTTCCTTGAGTTCTTTAATCACTTCCGTCAAGCCACCAACATCTTTCAGGGAAGCCGTGGTCGGTCCTTCGGGTGGTGTCACACTGTCTTCAACCCCTGAATCGGTGGGGGTATCGCGATTGCGATTCACCTCAAAATCATCCCCACCAGAATTGCTCGGGCGAGAAACTCCCCCTGAACGGGGAATACCGCCAGCACGGGGGATGTTACTCAAGGAACGAGAGTTAAACTGCACTTCGGTTTTAATTTCCCCTTTTTCCAGTTTTTCCTCTAAGGTTTTAGCCAGTTCGACTAATTGCTCAAAGCCTTTGAATAGTTCTACCATAAAATTTCTCCTGAGTCAAGTGAAGGATGGGGACTGGGTGATAGATGGGGTTAAGAAGTCCGACTTTAAAGACTAATTACCTTTAAAATAACAGATCTGCCGCGGCTTTGACCCGGGCTAGCGGTTCTACAGACCGAGGTAAACTGGGTAAGCGGATCAAAGTTTGATCTGGGAATAAATCCCGATCAATTTCCTCATTAGCATGATAACGATTCTGCACGACGTAACGTTGATAGACTCCCTTTTTTTGCAAAGATGCTGTCAATCGCAGTTGTTCGGCAACGATGGCATCTTGGGCTTGCAAAACTCCAATAAATTCTGTATGTTGGGGGTCTTTGAGTTTTTTCTGGGCAGACATCACCTGTTGTCTTAAGATTCGCAATCGTCCCATTAAATCTACACGCCCTAAGACATCTTGATACTTCATCCAAAGCTTAAAAATCCAACTTAACCAATCTCCTAAAGCCGTTGGCATTTCCAAAAATCGCAGGAGATGACCGGTAGGAGCCGTATCTAAAATAATCAAATCTTGTTGTTTCTGGTCTAATAACTCCATTACTTTTACTAGGGACAACATTTCATCAATTCCTGGCAGAGATTGAGCGACAATTTGTCGCCAAGCTTCTGGAGTATAAGCTAGTTTGATGTTCCCTTCTTCCTTACCTTCACCACTAATCATTTCTGCCAGTTCCCATAAATAATCATCCCGAAATTTTTCTAAAATGATATTAGCATCAACTTCTTGACCACTTAAATTAGCAGTTAATTGTGTGGATTGATGTCCTAACTTTGTCCCAAAGGCATCTCCCAAAGAATGAGCAGGATCAATAGAAATAATTCTAATTTTTTGCTCGGGATGACGATTAGCTAACGCCCAACCAATAGCTGCGGCAACGGTGGTTTTTCCCACCCCTCCCTTGCCACCAATGATAATGAGTTGGCGTTTGTCGTCAATAAAATCACTAAAACTCGGCAGAATTTTTTGCGGCCATTGAATAGGAGGCGGGGCCATAAATTCTACTTTTTCGATAATTTCAATTTGACTCATGATCTGATCTAATGCTTCACCTCCTAGGGGTTCTTTTGCCTGTTGGGGCAGGGTGAAAATTGTCTCTTGACCTGGAATTTTTAGGAATTTATCGAGGAGTTGCTGTTGCTCACTGTAGCGATCTAAATTTTGATTAGGATCCGTTAGAATGCGATTAATAAATAATCTGCCGCAGGGAATATTTAAGTGATGCAAACTATTGAGTAATCGTTCGGTTTCTAATAAACTCATCGGTTCGGCAATTGCCACAATTAAACAAAGGGTAAAATCCAGATCTTGTAGGATTCGTTTGCCTTCGGTTAATTCTGCTTGTGTTTTGACTAAAAAGTCATCCACATCATCGGCATTGTAGGTTTTTGAAAAAGTTTGCGAAATAACACGATGTTTTTCTTGAAACAACTCTAAAGAATTGAGAATAATCTCTAAAAAGTCTTTAATTTCCAATAAATTTAAGGTATGACCAGAGGGAGCCATATCAACAACAATTCGATCTACAACATTGTCAATAAGTAATCGCTGAATTTCTAATAGACCCATAATTTCATCTAAACCTGGCCAGTCTAAATCCCAAACAGGAGTTAAATCTTCTCCTTCAACAAAACTGCCCCGTTCTACTAAAGTTTCTAAAAATTTTCCGTATTTTTCTTTAAATTCTAAGAGCAATTTTTCCGCATCTAATGCCCTAACTTTTAAGTTAGGTAAGTCTTTTACAGGTAATGCCTCATCGCTAACTTCTGTTTGCAATACATCCCCTAAAGAATGAGCAGGATCGGTTGAGATTAATAGGATTTGTTCCTCGGGAAATAATTTAGCCCAACGGCGAGCAAATCCACAGGAAAGGGTGGTTTTTCCCACTCCTCCTTTGCCACTAAACATAACTAAATGTCGAGTGTCATAGCAACTTAGAGAGTTATTTACCAAGTTAAAGTTAGTCATAGAGAAATCAAGTTAAGTAAAGTGATAGGGGGGAGAAACTTGTCCTAATTGTAATTCCCAACGGGGGCAGGCTTTCTGCCAATGCAAGACTTGCTCGATTAGTAAAGGTTCTTCTTGAAAATCAACTAAAAGATAAATTCGTGATTCTGTCCCTGGAGCATTAATAATCCTCGTTGACGGATAGCTTTGGCTCACTAAATCCACGATAATTTGCCATTCTGAACCTTGCAAAGTATAAAAATCTTGTTGGGCTTCATAAAGCTGTTTTTTGGCTAAAAAATATTGTCTGCCCCTGCTTTCAGAAGAGAGTACAGGCTCCTCTAGCTTACGGGGAATACATTTTAAAAGATATTCTCCTTTTCCCTCAAGTTCTTCAATTTTTTCTTGATATTCTTGGGCATGGGAACAAAGATGAGTCAGTAAATTTTCTGTCTCTAAAAAAGATGTGCCAAAACGTAAGGGTAAAATAGTGGTTTGTTGAAATAATTCACAGATGACTCGATCATGACATAAAACCGATTGAATCAAGCGTTCATCATCATTTTGTAAAGTGTCTAAACTAACTTCAGGTTCGACTACGGCCGAGAGGTCTCCGCCGGTTATCAGTAACAACGGGTTAGCCATTCCAACGGGTAATTTTAGGCTTTCTATTGGGGTTTTCAAAAAAGCGTAAGTATATAGATTGTACAATTTCATAAGGTTGATCGAAAGAAAATTGACGATTTTTTACAAGTTTTTATATTGGGGCGTTGATATGCTAGAATGTTCTAAGTTATTCAGGGATTGTTATGACAACCACTCGTCCACCCAGACCAATTAGATCTAAAATTAGCACTATGCCTCGGAAGCAATCTGAAGCAGATCAGCAACTTGAGCTTTATAAGTTAATTACTGAAAAACAACGTATCCAAGAAAAATTAGAAATGATGGAGCGGCAGATTCAGCAGTTAAAAAGTCGTCTGACGTTTGTGACAGATCAAATTGAGATCACAGAACAAAGTATTCAAAATATGCGTACAGTCAATCCTCCTAGTGTAGCTAAAAAACCTGATTCCCCCAAAACTGTTGCTCAATCCTCTAATAATTCTAGTAATTTCCAAGCTTTTTACCTAGAATATTAAGTCTTGATCAAGGGCTAGTTCTGACCGAGGTTCAACGAGTTCTTGAGCCTGTCAAAGCCGCCCTTACTAAGTGCTGCTACAACTTGTGATTTTGTTCCTGACTTGTAGGGTGGGAAAGATTGCCAGTTTAGAGAGAAGATTCAGATTGGTCTGCTGCTGCCTCTTCTTCTAAGGCTTGAATTTTTAATAACAGTTCTTCTTCCCGAATTTCAAACTCTTCCTCAGAAATATTGCCCATATCGTAAGATAGTTGTAAGGATAATAATAATTTGTGCAAATTTTCCGCCTCATCATATTCTATATCTGCACGCTCTTGAATTTTTTCCCCAATCCAGATCAGACCCCCAATAGGACCGGTAACAGGAAGAAGTAAAAGATCGAGAAACATAACTGATAATCTCCTTAGACAAGTTGGGCAAAGGTATAGGGTGCGGTTAAATTGTTATAGCGAATTCTTAGGCGATCACCAAATTGCTGATCGATCGCTTCAACGTTTTGGCTAAATTCCGGCTCTTGCTCCCAGGGAATTAAATAAGCTGCATTGTAAATCATGTCATCCGTCATTGGATCGCTTTCAATCACCTCTTGGGCGCGATGATTTAATTGCTCTCTAAAGACTTGAATAATGTCTTGTTTCCGTTGCAATACAGTGGCTTCAATGAGTTGACCTATATGGATAATTTCTTCCATATTTAAGTTTTTCCCCATCATCGCATCCCGTTCTTGTTTTAACTTAGGATTAGACTCCAAAGCCGCTTGTAATTCCCACTGATTATCCCAAAAAATCTTAATGCTAACCTCTCGTTGTCCTGACAGTTTAGCAAATAATTCTTTCAGTTGGGTTTTATAGGGAGTAATTAGTTGTTCGGTGACAGATTCCCAGGTTTTGATAACTAAGCCAAACCGCAGGGGCAACAACGTTGTAAACCCTGCTTCCATGACAGTTTCTAATACTTTTTCATGGCAAATTAAATAGCGACGGGATGCCAAATACTTCTCTTTATGAGCAGCGGAGTAGAGAAAACTAAAACCATCAATCATCTCACTGTGAACTGGCTCATTATCAATACCCTGCAAAACCAGTCCGTCAGGAACAGGTTCGGGAAATATTCCATATAAATAAAGACCCACTGTCATCAGTATTCTCCCAAATTAAAGCGGATGAGAAGTCAAAACCAAACGAAGCTTTAGATGAATTAAATCTAGTTGAGCTAAACCCAGATCAACATTTCCTTCCACAACAACTCCCGTATTGAGGAGTCTATCCACTAATTCTAACACAGAAGGCTTAATACCCTCCTTTCCTGGGTAATAACTCCCTGCTTCCGGTAAAAGAGTTCCAAACTCTCCTAGGTGGACATTTAACTCTTCTGGCTCGACCTCAAAAATTTCACACAAATAGAGAACTTGTTCTTGCAATTTTTGGATACTTTCTGCGGCTCTATCTAAATCAGACTCACTGAGAACCCCTTTTTCCATCCGGCGAATGATTTGGGCTTCGAGCAGTTGGCGTACCAGTTCCACAACAGTTAACAGTAAAGGGGCTAAACCGGCTTGGCTACTACTTTCTGGACTGGTCAGCAAGGCTTGATTATCAGAATCGTAAGGTGTGCAAGCAAGGGTCATGGTTGGAATTGGTAAATTAACAGTTTTTAACAGTGAGTCCCCAGTGGGGAGCCGGGCCAAGAAGTTTTATCCGAGGGAAAAAATGATGTAATTAAACAATGTCAAATTTCCTCTGCCTTGGGAAGATTCGAGTAAGGAACTTCGCCGACAGGAGGAATGTGCTTGATCATTGTTGACTGGTATCATGGCTCTCCATTGCCCCCGATTGGGGTAGGGATTTTAAGGCTTAAAGTTTAGCTGCCGGGGTTTCTGTTAATAAAGCTTGGGATTGGCTATAGGGATAGGAGTCGCTTTCCCACCCATTAATTGCCATCTCCCTTGCTCTATCAACAGAGGCAATCATTAACCGTGTAAACTTCTTTACCGTTTGAGGATTCAATTGAGAAATTTCACTGTATATGGAGAATGTGACTGATCGTTCTGACTGCTATCACGGCTCTCCATTGCACTCAATTTTCCTAAGGATCTTAAGGTTTGCAGTCGGCGTGAAAGTTCCAGGTTTTCTGCGAATAAAGCTTGGCATTGGCTGGGGAGGTAGGGATAACCTTGCAAGCCGTTAATCGCCGTTTCTCTGGCTTTATCAAGGGGGGCAATCGTCAACTCGTGTAAATTTCCTACCCTTTGAGGATTCAAGTGAGGAATTTCACGCATCTGAGGAATGTGCTTCATCGTTCGGACTGGTATCATGGC
>NZ_CAIP01000322.1 GCF_000297435.1 Microcystis sp. T1-4
AGCTATTGCCAAATTCGCCCAAAATCCATCAGATTGAGAGAAATCGAACAAAACATCGTCAACAGCAGGAAGAATCGGCAAAAGGGTAGAAGTCATGACATTAACCGCAAAAGTTTATTGCTAACAGTTTTAGCCCAACAATCGCCAATTTTTCAATACCCCTGTAACAGAAATTAATATTGCAAGAAAACGGGTTTCTCAAAGAAAACGGGTTTTCTAAATATTTTCTCAAAGAAACCCGTTTTCTCATTTGTTGCCAAGATGCGATCGCTAACATAAACTAGGCAGTTAAAGTATTTAACCAATTGATTAAATCTTCAACCGTAGAGAAGTCGAATAAAGCTTCTCCTAATACTTCGACATCATCAATACTTAACTGCATGATTTTAGTTTCTAATAAAGGATTAATCTCCCCTAACTTGCGTTTAAGTTGACGAAGAATCAATGTCTTTTCCCGTTCAATACCTTGTTCAATACCTTGTTCAATACCTTGTTCGATACCGCGTTCGATACCGCGTTCAATACCTTGTTCAATACCTTGTTCGATACCGCGTTCAATACCTTGTTCG
>NZ_CAIP01000321.1 GCF_000297435.1 Microcystis sp. T1-4
GGGAAAAAGCCTATTCGTTTCGATTTTACCCCACACCAAAACAAGAGTCGCTATTGCGGCGCACTTTGGGCTGTGTAAGATTAGTTTACAACAAAGCTCTCCACGAACGAACACAAGCTTGGTATGAAAGACAAGAAAGAGTAGGCTACGCTCAAACTTCTTCAATGCTAACCGATTGGAAAAAACAAGAAGAATTAGACTTTTTAAACGAAGTTAGCTGTGTACCCTTACAACAAGGTTTAAGACATTTACAAACAGCTTTGACCAATTTCTTTGCCGGTCGTACTAAGTATCCTAACTTTAAGAAAAAACATCAGTGAGGAAGTGCCGAATTTACCAAATCTGCTTTTAAGTTCAAAGACAAACAAATCTATTTAGCTAAATGCACAGAACCTCTACCTATTCGATGGTCAAGACAAATACCAGAAAGCTGTGAACCAAGCACAGTAACAGTCAGATTACATCCCTCAGGACGTTGGCATATTTCAATTAGATTTGATGACCCAACGATTAAGCCTTTACCAGTAACAGATAAAGCCATCGGAATTGACTTAGGAATTAGTAGCCTAGTAATTACCAGCAATGGCGATAAAGTATCTAATCCTAAGCATTTTAAAAAGCATTATCGGAGACTGCGAAAAGCACAAAAAAGCCTTTCTAGAAAACAGAAAGGCTCAAAGAATCGAGAAAAGGCAAA
>NZ_CAIP01000320.1 GCF_000297435.1 Microcystis sp. T1-4
AGAAAGGTGGTTATCTTTTCACCCCCTTGGCTCGCGCGTCTTTAATTGGTACTTTTGGATCGGTGGCGATGATGTGAAGATCGATATTTTTCTGCCAGATCAGGCGCATGAGTTTTTGGGTGAAAGAACCTTTGATGAAATTCTTCCAGCGCGATTGAAGGCTCTCCCCGATCACAATCTGGGTGATTCGTTCGCGCTCGGCCACTTCGGCGATCGCTGCCGCCACCTGATAGCTTTTAATCCTTAAGAATTTCCCCTCGAATTCCCGACATAAACGTTCGCAGGTTTCGATATGTAAAGCCTCCTCTTTCGTGAGAAAGCGCTCGGGTTTATCGACGAAAATCACGAAAAATTCCGCGTTCATATACCCCGCTATCCGCGCTCCCCGACGTAATAATCGTAAAGAGTTGGGATAGGTGGAAATACAGACTAATACCCGTTCGTGAACGGGACAGGATTGACCGATAAATTTTGTTGAATTACTCGCTTCTTCTTCCACCGTATCGGCCACTTCGCGCAGGGCGAGTTCCCGGAGGGCGATTAAATTACGCCATTGAAAGAAATTATTTAAAGATGGTTGGATCTTTTCGGGAGCGTAGATTTTTCCCGCTAATAATCTTTCCTCTAGGGTTTCGGGAGTAACATCTACCACGATCACTTCATCAGCTTCCTCCAAAATTCGATCGGGTATTCGCTCTCGCACCACCACCCCAGTGATTCGGGCAACCAGATCGTTTAAACTCTCAATATGCTGGATATTCACGGTCGAGTAAACATCGATTCCCTGGGATAAAATTATCTCTACATCCTGAAAACGTTTCTCTCGCTCGGAACCTGGTGCATTCGTGTGGGCTAATTCATCGATCAGACACAGCTGGGGTGAGCGGGCGATAATCGCTTCTGTATCCATTTCCGAGAGAGTAAACCCCTCTTTCTCTAGGATTTTTCTCGGTACGATTTCCAATCCCTCGGCTTTTTCGGCGGTCTCTTTTCTGCCGTGGGTTTCGAGCAGTCCAATCACCACGTCGGTTCCCTGCTTTCTGAGGCTATGGCCCTCCTCCAGCATCTTGTAGGTTTTCCCGACCCCCGGGGCCATCCCGATAAAAATTTTATGTCTTCCCCGTCGCACGGTCGTCTCCTTTTTGGCAACTTCCCCTGTAGATTAATAGTTAGTAAAAGTATAGTCAAATATAGACAGACTGAATTCCATTTCAGAAATTCCCTTCACTTTTACTTCGAGAGATTGATTCTCCTTGGGTGAACTACGCATCTTTCTATCCCATAGCGGTTAAACGCATTTGGGAATGCTTTTCGTAAAATATTGTAGGAACCCATGACATCAGATTGGCAAAGAAATCCTCTATCTATACGATATAACCCTCGTAAAATTCAGTTTCCTGAAAATACTAGCCTTTCAGTTGTTTGTCCATACAGTGGTAGTGATCGTTACAGGCGTTCAGTAGCGAGTTTGGCAGTTTTAGGTGATGACAATGTAGATTTACGCTACCTAGATTATCATGTTTGACATCCCGACAACGTCCCGTTGTCAGAAAACGGGGTCGCAGACGCTCGACGGTCGGGGAATGACGACGAACGAGGTCAAACAGCATCTAGAGGGAAAACATTTGACGTGATGGACAATCAGGTATGCTATTTAAACGGGCTTCCACAGATTAAAACATGACCTTTG
>NZ_CAIP01000319.1 GCF_000297435.1 Microcystis sp. T1-4
TTCTGATGCACCCCTTCCATATGTTAGGTGTGGCTGGTGTGTTCGGCGGTTCCTTGTTCAGTGCGATGCACGGTTCGTTAGTAACTTCTTCCTTAGTGCGTGAAACCACAGAAATCGAATCTCAGAACTACGGTTACAAATTCGGTCAAGAGGAAGAAACCTACAATATCGTTGCCGCTCACGGTTACTTCGGACGCTTAATCTTCCAATACGCTTCTTTCAACAATAGCCGTTCTCTGCACTTCTTCTTAGGTGCATGGCCGGTAATCGGTATCTGGTTTACGGCGATGGGTGTTAGCACCATGGCGTTTAACCTCAACGGTTTCAACTTCAACCAGTCGATTCTCGATTCTCAAGGTCGTGTAATCGGTACTTGGGCTGATGTGTTAAACCGCGCTGGTATCGGGATGGAAGTAATGCACGAGCGCAACGCTCACAACTTCCCCTTAGACTTAGCTAGTGGCGAACAGGCTCCCGTAGCTCTGACCGCTCCCGCTATCAATGGTTAAGTTCTAGTCTGAACGAAAAGGCACTCCTGCGAGGGGGTGCTTTTTTGTTGTTAGAATCATAATATTCAAGGAGAGATTTATTGGTTTGATTGATGATACAAAAAAGTACGAATTTATCAATAGGAGTATTAACCGATGCAACTCGAAGACTACTTTAATTTTTTGACTCCCAATGACATTCGCTTAAAAAACTCCCGCATTGGCATTGAAACTATCTTATATGAATACATTTACCGCGCCCGTACCCCTGAAGAGATTGGGCAAATTTATCCTACCCTTACCCTAGAACAAATCCATGCCACTATTCTCTATTACCTGCACGAAAAAGACCGAGTTAGTCAATATCTGGCAGAATGGCTAGAACATTGTCAAAAAGGAGAACAAGAACAGGATTTGAACCCTCCCGCTTTTGTGGAGAAAATGCGGAAATTCAAGGCGGAAATAGCATCAGAAAATATCAATGAGTATTCAGTATCTAATTGATGAAAATTTACCGCCGCTGTATCGGGAGCAATTATTGCGCCGTCACTCTGATTTAACGGTTTGGATGATTGGCGAACCTGGTGTTCCGTCGAAAAGCACCTTAGACCCAGAAATTTTAATTTGGTGCGAAGCAAATCACTTTATTTTAGTCACAAATAATCGGACTTCTATGCCTGTTCATTTAGCTGATCATCTGGCACAAAGTCGTCATAGTCCAGGGATTTTTGTCTTGCGTCCTAAAGCAACAATCAAAGAGATTATTGAGAATTTAATTCTCATTGCTTTATTAGGCGATGCCCAAGATTATCAAGACCGGATTACTCATATTCCTTTATAAATACTACTTGCTGTTTCTGTTTTATTTTTAGTTGTCTTAGGCGTTGAATCAGGGGAGATGAAGATAAACAATGGTTATTGGAGAAGTTACATCAATAATTAGGATTGAATAATCAAAAAATAA
The DNA here is from genome assembly GCF_000297435.1 of Microcystis sp. T1-4. GTDB lineage: Bacteria > Cyanobacteriota > Cyanobacteriia > Cyanobacteriales > Microcystaceae > Microcystis. The sequence continues at coordinate 1,453 of NZ_CAIP01000319.1, forward strand.
CTAAACAGGTATTAATGGATAGTTGGAATGAAGCTTATAGTGATAGATCGGAT
>NZ_CAIP01000318.1 GCF_000297435.1 Microcystis sp. T1-4
ACCGTCCGTTTACGGCGGTGAGGATGTCAACTCTCCATCGACTCACCCTTAATTAGATCCTATAAATATAGAATCTCTATGCTTTCTTTCTTACCCACTATTCTTTTAGCTCAGTCCGCCTCGGTTCTGCCCCAGATAGAGAGGAAATTAATCACCCAATATCAGGAAGTGCGTCAGTTGCCCGGTCAACTAAATGATGTTCTAGTTTTTAATAGCAATAGTCCCGAAATCGTAGAAAAAGAGGGAATTCTCCTCTCCACTTTCCCCGGCAAAGGAAAACGTTATCCCGTAGCCCATCTCAATCATCCCCTACAAGGACGTTTTGACGTTTTCACCCACCACATCGCTCGTCAAACCGATCCCGATCGCGACTTACACCAGGGCCTGATCGTTACTAATCCCACCTCCAGAAACCTGGTTATCCGCGTCCTGCAAGGAGTCAGTTACGTCACCTCGGCCGATGCCCCTTTTGTCGAGTTGCCCTCTCTGGTGGAAGATCCCAACGGCCGGGTTTTTTCTGGTCCCGGTTCCCGTTTAGCCAGTGATATCATGCGTCGTCGCCATGATACCCAATTTCCCACCCAGATCGTCATTCCCCCCGGCCAAAGTCGGATGCTCTTCGATCTGGTTATCCCCAGAAGTAGCGCCCGCTCGACTCTCCTGCGTCTCTACAGCGATGGACCTGTCTATATGGCCAATTTAGCCCTCTACGAAGTTCCCCAAAAAGTCAAAATCGAAGATCGGGAAATAGAAACCTTTCGTCCCCCTACCCTAGAGGAATGGCGTACCCTATTGGTTAGAGGTGATTTAGCCGCTCCTCGCGATTTTCCCCCCACTCCCCCCGATCAATGGTCCCCCGGAAGAAGAAATTTTTATGGTCGCGTGGCTGGAATTTCTGTGGGTTCGGAATGGGCAACCCGCATTGTCGATCCCAAAGGGGGAATTAATCTCACCATTCCTCAACCCGGTCAAGCTTTCGCCTATCCTTTGAGTACGGTGACAGCAGCTACTTTCGGAACCAGACAAATCCAAAGCGCCCCCATGTTAGTGCGTTATCCCGATACGGCTTTCAAAGCTCACGGTAATTACGGTGTTCACTACTATCTGACTTTACCTCTATATAACAACACTAGCAAAACGCAGCTGGTGGCTTTGAGTATTCAAACCCCAATTAAAGAAGAAAATTATCTCGATCGCTTGTTATTTGTTGAACCTGTCCAGGGACCAGTATTTTTCCGGGGTGCGGTGCGCGTTACCTATCGTAACGCCCTGGGACGTACCGAGGAACGTTTTTTCCATCTCGTTCAACGGGAAGGACAACAGGGAGAAGCTTTAGTACAGGTGGAACTTCCCCCCGGCGCCCGACGCGACATTAATCTCGATTTTCTCTATCCCCCCGATGCCACCCCCCCCCAAGTTTTGAGCGTTAAAACTTTGCAATAGATAGTTTTTCTCGAAAAGTTAACGGCTGATTGTCGGTAAAAATAAGTAAGATAAGTAGGTGGGTATTAAAAACTTTCAGATGCCCCCCTTATTAAG
>NZ_CAIP01000317.1 GCF_000297435.1 Microcystis sp. T1-4
TCATTGAACCCAGTCTAGGGCTATACTTAACTATGTAATCAGTAAAAAAACAAATCTATGAAAGCTTGGGCAAAATCTCTAGAAAAACCAGCAGTGGAATTTTCTGAAACGCAATTAACCTTATTATCGGGGAAAATTCCCGATGGATTGCGAGGGAGTCTCTATCGCAATGGTCCGGGGAGATTAGAAAGAGGTAAGCAAAAAGTTGGTCATTGGTTTGACGGAGATGGGGCAGTTTTAGCTGTACATTTTCATGATAATGGAGCCAGTGCCACCTATCGTTATGTTCAGACTGCTGGTTATCAGCAAGAAAGCGCCGCTAATCAATATTTATTTCCTAATTATGGCATGAATGCCCCCGGCTTCTTTTGGAATAATTGGGGAAAAGAGGTAAAAAATGCCGCTAATACCTCGGTTTTAGCTTTACCCGATAAATTATTAGCTCTCTGGGAAGGGGGTTTTCCCCATAAATTAGATTTACAATCTTTAGAAACCCTAGGTTTAGATAATTTATCTAGGTTACAAGCAAAGGAAACTTTTTCCGCTCATCCTAAAGTAGATTTGTCCAGAGGAGAGATTTTTAATTTCGGGGTGACAATCAGTGCTAAAGTTAGTTTAAATCTCTATAAGTCTGACTCCACTGGTCAAATTATCCAGAAAAACACTTTTGATTTAGATAGATTGTCGCTGCTGCATGACTTTGTTTTAGCAGGACAGTATCTCGTCTTTTTTGTCCCACCGATAAAAGCGGATAAGTTATCGATACTGTTGGGATTTAAAACTTTTAGTGATGCCATGCAGTGGCAGCCAGAATTAGGAACAAGAATACTAATTTTTGAGAGAGATTCTCTGCAATTAGTCAGTGAAAGTGTTACAGATTCATGGTTTCAATGGCACTTTGCTAATGGTTGTGTAAATGACCAAGGCAATCTTGAAATTGTTTTTGTCCGTTATGATGACTTTAAGACTAATCAATTTTTAAAAGAAGTTGCCACGGGTGAAACCGAAACCTTAGCCATTGGAAAATTGGCAAGTATTACCATTAATCCCCTATCAGCAAAGGTGATTAATCAGGAAATTCTCTCGGATTTAAGCTGTGATTTTCCCGTGGTTTCCCCGCAACTGGTGGGACAAAAATGGCAAAATACTTTTTTAGCTGTCCATCGTCCCGATAGCGATATTCGTCGGGAAATTATCGGACTTCCCGCTTGTTATAATCACTCCACAGGTAAGTTAACTATTGCTTATCTAGAAAATAACTGTTATGGTACTGAACCGATTTTTGTCTGCGATGGTTTATCTCCAGAAACGGGATGGTTAATCGTCGTAGTTTACGACGGCAATAATCACAGCAGCCAAGTGAGAATCTATGATAGTCAGCAGCTAGAAAAAGAACCCCTTTGTTGTCTGCAATTACCCAGTGTTATCCCTCCGGGGTTTCACGGTACTTGGCAAGAAAAATCAGAAAAAGGCGCTATTTAGAAAACGGGTTTCTTTGAGAAACCCGTTTTCTGGACTTGTGAGA
>NZ_CAIP01000316.1 GCF_000297435.1 Microcystis sp. T1-4
TTCGATGTCCAGCAATACGAGGTTTTCCGCCACAGATACTAGCAGTGATTTCAATATGTTGTGAGATAACTAAAGATGACATAATTACTTGCCAATAATATTCATAAATTGTTATTATCATACCATTTTTTCCCCAGTAAGGCCACATCAGTGCGATCGCCTCTGTTTTAGTGCGCTCGCCGATTTGGTAGATTGGGTTGAGGCACGAAACCCAACATGATCAACTATTAATTTATTTGGTTGGTGTTGGGTTGCACTTTGTTTAACTACATTTTGGCAATAAAGAGGCGATTAGGGTTGATAAACGGCGAACGCTAATCTTGTAAGCTTTAAAAAGTGCTATATAAAAAACTAAACAAACTATAATTAAAATTACTGCAAAAATTTAGAGAGTAAAGAAGGAAATATGACAGAAATAGTTTTTTTAGTGGAAGATGCACCGGAAGGGGGATATACAGCAAGGGCATTAGGCGAGTCTATTTTTACCGAAGCCGATGATTTACAATCTTTACGAGAAATGGTAAAAGATGCCGTTAATTGTCATTATAATGATAGGGAAAATCGCCCTAAAATTATTTGTTTACATATTGTTAGAGTGATGAATTTTTGCTTTTTTTAAATAATGCTTCTTCAATTAGAAAATCAAGTTTTCCAGCTATGTAATCTTCCTCAATTTGTTTTTACCACTGTTGATCGTGTAACTTATTGATCCAATTTCTTAAATACAAAAATTCATCAGAAGTAAGGCTTTCAATTTCCGCTTGAATTAATTGTATTTTTGTCATCTTAGTATCTTTCCACAACAATAGTTCAAATTTGAGTTTTATATCCCACA
>NZ_CAIP01000315.1 GCF_000297435.1 Microcystis sp. T1-4
GTATTGTAAAGTTTTGTAAAAATATATGCAAATGACTGCAAACAACTGCTAATATGGTTAGTGCAAGTTTACATTGCAGTTCACATGAAACTATCAGATTATGCTAAGAAAAAAGGGATCAGTTATGACACTGCTTGGAGAATGTGGAATCGAGGGCAGTTACAAGGAGAACGTCTTCCTACAGGAACAATTATTATTTTTGAAGATGACCGTTCTTGCGGTGAAAATAAAGTAGCTATTTATGCGCGAGTTTCTAGTTCAGAAAATCAATCTAACTTAGAGACTCAGGCAAAAAGATTGGAAGCTTATTGTATTGCGAAAGGCTATCAAATTGTTCGAGTAGTTAAAGAAGTAGGAAGTGGAGTCAATGATCATCGAAAGCTATTATTAAAACTTCTAGAACAAACTGATTATAATTTGATTGTCGTAGAACATAAAGATCGTTTAAGCAGAGTAGGGTTTAATTATCTGAAAGTTCTTTTAACTCAAACAAATAGAGATCTAGAGGTCGTTAATCTAGCAGAAGAAAGAAAAGACGATTTAATGGAAGACTTCGTGAGCATAATTACCTCATTTTGCGCTCGATTATACTCATTAAGACGACGAAATAGAAAGACAGAATGTTTAATTAAATGCCTTGAGGAGAATGATGAAATTAGTTCAAAAACATCTAATTAAATTTAATCACAAAAATTATTCAGTAATTGATAAATTAGGATTTTTATCGAAGAATCTGTATAATTGTGCTGTTTATTTAAACCGTCAAGTTTTCTTTTCACATCAACCATTTTTAACAATGACTGAGTTACATCATGCCTTAAAAATGAGTCCAGATTATCAAGCCTTACCCGCCAAAGTAAGTCAGTTAGTATTAAAGCAAGTAGAAAAAACCTTTAAATCCTACCAAAAAGCGAAAGAACAATACAAAAAATCGCCAGATAAATTTACAGGAGAGCCTAAGTTGCCAAGATACAAAGACAAGGAAAAAGGTAGAAACGTTTTAACTTATAACTATCAAGCCATTTCTAAAAAAGCGTTGAAGCAAGGTTTAATCAAGCTATCAGGGACTAATTTAGAATTTAAAACTAATTTAAAGGAAGTTTTAGAGGTCAGGATTATTCCTAAATTGGGTGCTTATTGTTTAGAGATTGTCTATGAACAACCATCCTCATCAAGTCAAGAGGGAGAAAGATATGCTTTTATCGATTTAGGCTTAAATAACCTAGCTGCTGTTACCTCTAATATTCCCGAATTTCAGCCAACTTTAGTATGTGGAAAAGCCTTAAAATCCTGCAATCAAAAGTACAACAAGACACTAGCTAAACTCAAATCGGAATTACCCAGTCTACAGAAGACCAGTAAAAGAATACAAGGTTTAACTTTAAAGCGTAATTGCCAGGTGGATTATTACCTCCACACCGCTAGTAAATATATTATTGATAAATTACTAGCTCATCAAATTAACCTTTTAGTTATTGGTCATAATCAAGGCTGGAAACAAAACATTAATATTGGAGATAGAAATAACCAGTCATTCGTAAATATTCCTCATTCAAGGTTGATCGAACAACTTACCTATAAAGCAAATTTAGTAGGAATAGAGGTCAAAACAACTAATGAAAGCTATACCTCTAAATGTAGTTTCTTAGACTTAGAGTCTATTCAAAAGCAAAAAAGCTATTTAGGCAAGAGAATTAAAAGAGGACTATTC
>NZ_CAIP01000314.1 GCF_000297435.1 Microcystis sp. T1-4
CCCACATTCCGCACCCTAAGCTGTCACAGAGAGAAATTACGGAGAGAAAAAATCAAAGTGAGCATAAAAATAAACATAAGGAGCGAAAAAAGGCATTTGAGAAACAGTAAAGCACCAAAAATGGCATCAAAACCTATTCTCAATAAGGAGCAATAAGAATTAACACCACCTAGAGGAGTCAACAGATAAATAAAAGAAGAAATCCAAGAGACAAATCATAATTTAGACTAATCAATTAAAGTAAAAAACTAAATTATAGACATAGTAAAATGGAGCTATAAATCAAAGATATTAGCTCATGTTCACTCATAGAAATTAAATTGATAGAGATAATAATTAGGTGGCTAATTGATAGTAACGTAAACAATCATCTGGTAAAAGACGCAAGATAAAATCTCTGTCCTTATTCCAATTAGAAATATGTTCCTCCTGATTGAGTGTAATCAAATGAATACAATGAAAGCATTGAAAAATCCAGCGTAAAGTAGGGGAATTAGTTGCTTTACCTAATTGATTTTTAATTGTTGATTTAGACTCTTTCAGAGCATTTCTAATTTGACGTTGAGCCAATGTATAAACCAAGAGACATAAACCCATAATCATTCCCATAGACTCTATTCTCTCAGGACTTTTAAGGAAAATACTATCGGCAAAAAATAATGGGTCTTTGAGAAAACCAAACCCCCGTTCACATGATTGTTGAGCTTTATATTCCCTGAGCATAGAATCATCACTAAGTTCCTGTGAATCTAAAACATTCGTAGCAATAATAAAACGTCCTGCACTCAGCAATTCTGTATTAATTTTACTTTCATCCTGGCAGACTGTAGCTGATATTTGGTAGGATATTTCATTTAGAGAATCTTTTTTATTAGATTTGGCTGGAGTAACCTTACTTTCGTTAATTTGGTGATATTTGAACTGGGTTGATAATTTTGATAATGCCTTGATAGCATCTGCTTCACAAGC
>NZ_CAIP01000313.1 GCF_000297435.1 Microcystis sp. T1-4
AAAAAGTTCCTAACCGTAATTCTCCCCCCGCTGTTCTTCTTCGAGAATCCTACCGAGAAGGAGATCAAGTCAAAAAAAGAACCCTTGCCAATCTCTCAAAATTACCCGATGATATTATCGAAAATCTGAAACTGGCTCTTAAAGGAGCAACACTGTCCATGAATGAAGGCATTCCCAATCATTTTGAAGTGATTAGAAGTCTTCCTCATGGTCATGTAATGGCTATTTTAGAGACGATTAAAAAATTGGGTTTAGATAAAATAATCAGTGAAAAATCCTCACGAATCAGAAACTTAGTGGTGGCGATGATTGTGGCAAGAATCATCAATCCTAAATCGAAACTAGCCACAGCGAGAGGGTTTAATAGTGAGACTTGTAGTCAGAGTTTAGGACAATTGTTAGACTTAGAGAAAGGCGATGAAGACGAATTATATAACGCCTTAGATTGGTTATTAGAAAAACAAGAGAAAATTGAGAAGCACCTAGCAATTAAACACTTAGAATCAGGAACATTAGTCTTGTATGATGTCACTTCTACCTACCTAGAAGGAAATGGTTGTGAACTGGGAAAATATGGGTATAATCGAGATAAAAAGAAGGGGAAAACTCAGATAGTGTTTGGTTTGCTCTGTTCAGCTAAGGGTTGTCCGAT